>CAJORE010000147.1 GCA_905236595.1 uncultured Selenomonadaceae bacterium
AGAAATACGGCATTCACATTCATTTGCCCGAAGGCGCCATTCCCAAGGACGGCCCTTCGGCGGGCATAACCATGGCCACGGCAATGATTTCCGCGCTGACGAACCGCAAGGTACGCAACGATGTGGCCATGACCGGCGAAATAACTTTGCGGGGGAATGTCCTTCCCATCGGCGGGTTGAAGGAAAAAGTCCTGGCGGCGTACCGCGAGGGTATGAGCACGATTATCCTCCCCAAGGAAAATGAGCGGGACATTGAGGATATTCCACAGTGCGTGCGCGATAAGCTGTCTTTCGTCACCGTCGAAAGCATGGACGAAGTGTTGAAAACGGCGTTGGTGCAATAATGGAAACATTAACACCCGACACCGGCAGGGCGGACGGAGCCGCCGCCGACAAGGGGGCGGCTTTGACGGTGACGATGGCCGCCTACGTCGCTTCGGCGGTGCAAAAAGCGCAGTACCCGGTGCCGGTTTTGCCGCAAATTGTCTTTGTGGGGCGCTCCAATGTGGGGAAATCTTCCCTCATAAATTCGTTGACGCGTCAAAAAACCTTGGCGCACGTTTCCAAAAAGCCCGGCAAGACGCGGACAATAAATTTTTTCTCCGTCACGCTGAAAGAAAACGATGTGCGCCGCGAGTTTTATTTGACGGATTTGCCGGGTTACGGCTATGCCAAGACGGGGCGCAACGAACGAAACAGCTGGGCGAGATTTATCGACGAATACTTAACGACATCGCGGGAAATAAGGTTTGTGGCGCAACTTATCGACGTGCGCCACGAGCTTATGCCCATTGACGAAGAAATGTTCCGCCGTTTGACGGGCTACGGTTTGCCCGTGTTGCCCATAGCGACCAAGACGGACAAAATCGGCAAGAGCATGGCGCAGAAAAACATCGCTCAATGGCGGCGCAAGCTAAGGATAGCCGATTTGCCCGTTTTGCCGTATTCGTCGGCGACGGGGATGGGGCGCGGCGAATTGCTTGACACGGTCTGGAACTCTTTGCTATAATGCAAAAAAAGTGAATCGTGTTCATTTTTTTGCGTATTATATTTTGCGGCGGGTTTTGCCCGTTGTGTTAAAAGAGAGTGTACAGCCATGGAAAAGCTGAACGATTTTGACAAAGCCCTTCTTAATTTACTGCAGAGCAATTTGCCGCTGTGTCCGCGACCCTTCGGGGCGTTGGCGGAAAAGTTGCACGTTACGGAAAGCGTCGTTTTATCGCGGGTGCAAGCTTTGAAAGCCGCCGGTTTTTTGCGGCGGATCGGCACTTTTTTTGATTCGGCCAACTTGGGCTATCAAGGGACGCTGGTGGCTTTGAGCATTGAGCCCGGCGCCGTGGCCGCCGTCGCCGAAGCGATTAACCGCTACCCGGGCGCCACGCACAACTATGAGCGCGAAGGGCGCTACAACCTGTGGTTCACGCTGTTGACGCGTGACAAACGGCAAGAGGATGCGATTTTGGGGAAAATTCGCACGTTGCCCGGCGTCAAGGATATGCTGAACTTGAAATCCAACAAGAAATACAAAGTGAATGTGCAGTTTCGCTTATGACCGACGAGAAAATATCCGAGGCCGACAAAGCAATCGTTCGCGCTTTGCAGGGCGAATTTCCCTTGGTTGCCGAGCCGTATAAGGAATTGGCGGCCGGTGTCGGCATGACGGAAGAAGAATTTTTGGCACGGGCGCAAAAGCTCCTCAGCGAAAAAAAGATTCGCAAGATGGGCGCAGTCTTGCGGCACCGCGAAGTCGGCTTCACCGCCAATGCGCTCTGCGCTTGGGTGGTTCCCGAAGCGCGGCTTGATGAAGTGGCCAAGAACATGAGCGCGTCGCCGGCGGTGTCCCATTGTTACGACCGCACGACGACAAAGGACTGGAATTATAATCTCTATACCATGATTCACGGCAAAAGCCGCGAGGAATGTGAACGAATCGCCGCCGAATTGGCCGTCGCCAACAATATCGACGAACGGGTGATGCTCTATTCCAAAAAGGAATGGAAAAAGACGGGCATGAAATATTTTTGCGAGGATTCATAACCGACAACGGCAAATTTTGACATTAAGGCGGCGCATTTTCTCATTGCCGGGGAAATGCGCCGTAAACATGGAACGGGCGCAGGAAACGGTTGTCAAAGATGCCCGTAAGGGGACAAAGACATTATGGTCAACGAAAAAATGTATGGCTTAGGCACAAAAAAATCCACAATCCGCACAATTTTTGAATTTGGCAGACAACGCGCCAAGGAAATCGGCGAGAACAATATTTTTGACTTCAGCTTGGGCAATCCGAACGTGCCGACTCCCGATTTCGTGCGCCAAGCCGCCGTCGATATATTGGACGAGTACGAGCCCGCCGCCGTCCACGGTTACACGGTGGCGCCCGGCAACCCCGTCGTGCGCGATACCTTGGCCGAAAGCGTAAACAAGCGCTTCGGCACGAAGTTTACGGGCAATAATTTCTTCATTACGGCCGGTGCGGCGGCGGCAATTACCATTTGCTTCAAAGCATTGGCCGAGAGCGGCGACGAATTTGTCGTCCCGGCGCCTTTTTTCCCGGAGTACCGGGCGTTCGTCGAATCCGTCGGCGGCAAATTGGTGGTTGTCCCGGCGCGGACGGAGGATTGGCAAATTGATTTTGATGCTTTTGCCGCCGCCATCACGCCGCGCACCAAGGCGGTTATCGTCAATTCGCCCAACAATCCTTCGGGGGCGGTGTATTCGGAAGAAACCATCAAGACCCTTGCGGATATATTGCGGCAAAAGCAGGATGAGTACGGCACCGAC
>CAJORE010000148.1 GCA_905236595.1 uncultured Selenomonadaceae bacterium
ACTCATAACCGCCTTTTTGAATTCGGCGGAAAAGGAGCCGGTCTTGTCCAAGCTTTTGGCTCCGACCGATATAAAAAACGATGAAGGTATCATTCGCTTTACGCTTAACGGTACCGTTGAAACTTTTCGCAACCCGCAAACGAATGAACAGCGTTGATACTTCATTGGGTGTTGCCCCGTTGCGCCGAAAGCGGGGCAGACGCCTGATAACAAAGTGTTTGGCAATAAACCGAAATCCCAACAAAGGAGCGTCGCATATTGAACGACAAAAGCGAACAGGAAATTTGTGCCGAGCTTATAGCCGACATTGACCGATTAGCCGGGAAAATCAATCGCCCGTTACGGCTTATGGAAGTTTGCGGCACACATACCGTTGCCATTTTTCGCGCCGGGTTGCGGCAAATTTTGCCGCCGTCGTTGACCCTCGTATCGGGGCCGGGGTGTCCGGTTTGCGTTACTCCCGATTCGTATATGGATAAAGCCATCGCGTATGCCAAAGATTCCGATAACATAATCGTAACTTTCGGCGATATGCTGAAAGTTCCCGGGAGCGAAACGGATTTAAGTCATGCCAAAGCCGACGGTGCGGATATTCGTATAGTGTATTCCCCGTTGGACGCATTGACCGTCGCCGCCGAAAATGCGACGAAAAAGGTCATCTTCTTGGCTGTCGGCTTTGAGACGACGGCGCCCACCGCCGCCGCCGCCGTTATTGCCGCCAAGCAACAGGGACTGAAAAATCTGTTTATGTTATCGGCACATAAGCTGGTGCCGCCAGCGTTGACGAAGCTTATAACCGATGAGGACGTGAAAGTGGATGGTTTTATCCTTCCCGGTCATGTGGCGGTGGTAACCGGTACCCGCGCTTTTGCGTTCGTCGCCGAACAATACGGCATATCGGGCGTTGTGGCGGGCTTTACGCCCCCAGCGTTATTGCGGGCAATCTGCCGCATACTTATGCAAATTGCCGATAACGCCCCCGCCGTCACCAACGAATATCAAAGCGTGGTTCACGAAGAAGGCAGCCGTCCTTCGCAGGAGATTATGTACCGTGTCTACGAAAAGGATGTCGCTTCGTGGCGCGGTATCGGCGATATTCCCGCTTCGGGCTTAAAGATGCGCGAGGAGTTTGCCGCTTTTGATATAGAGCGGGTTATGCCGCTAAAAATTGATGCCGCCCCGCGTCGAACGGCCTGCCGTTGCGGCGACGTGCTAAAGGGGGTAATCAATCCCCCCGAATGTCCGCTGTTTGCCAAAGCCTGTTCGCCTACGCACGCCGTGGGACCTTGCATGGTGTCGGTGGAAGGGGTTTGCGCCGCTTGGCACAAATACGGCCGCGAAACATTCGCCATGTTTGAGCAGACAGACCGACGGTGATTTTTGAAAGGAGCAACGCGACAATGGATGAACAGAACGAAAAAATTTTACTGGCTCACGGCGCAGGCGGAAAACTCGGCCACGATCTGTTGGACACCGTAATTTTGCCCGAGTTGGCAAACCCGATACTCAACGAGTTGCACGACGGCGCCAAGCTTAAAGTCAGCGGCAATATTGCCTTTACGACGGATTCTTATGTGGTAAAGCCGCTCTTTTTCGCCGGGGGAGACATAGGCAAGCTGTCGGTATGCGGCACGGTGAACGATCTGTCCGTCACCGGTGCCGTTCCGCGCTTTTTGTCGGCGGCGGTCATTATCGAAGAGGGTTTCCCCGTGGCGGACTTAAAGAGGATTGTCCGTTCCGTCAAAGAAACGGCACGGGCGGCCAACGTTGCCATCGTTACGGGCGACACGAAAGTGGTCGAACGGGGAAAAGGCGACGCCATATATATAAACACCGCCGGTATCGGCGAAATAATTCCCGGAACCGATATTTCCCCGACCAACGTAACCGGCGGCATGAAGATTATACTTTCGGGATATATCGGCGATCACGCCGCTTGCCTGCTGGGTGAGCGTCACGGTCTGAATTTGGGGGCGGCGCTCAAGTCGGACTGCGCCCCCCTTAATACGTTGACGGCGGAAATGCTGTCGGCCGTTCCCGATATTGCCGTCATGCGCGACGCAACCAGGGGCGGCGTTGCGGCGGTCCTTAATGAAATCGCCGTTGCGGCAAAAGTAGGCATTTTGATTGACGAAGAAGCGATACCCGTGCGCGAAGAAGTTCGCGGCGTGTGCGACCTTTTGGGGTTTGACGTTCTGCAGTTGGCCAACGAAGGCAAGCTAATCGCCATTGTCCCCGCCGCCAAAGCCGAAACATTGCTGTCGGTTATGCGCCGCAACCCCTTGGGGCAAAATGCGGCAATCATCGGCGAAGTGCGCGATTCGCCGCAAGGAACCGTTGGACTTAGGACAGCCTTAAAAAGCATCCGGGTCGTCGATATGCCCGCCGCCGATATTGTGCCGCGCATCTGCTGATGTTTCGCCGCAAAAAACATATTGACTTAATATGTTAACTATGCTATTATGGGCGGCATCGAGGAAACATTCCCTATACATTCCGCTGTGTGCCGTAGAGTTTTTGCGATACGCACGGCGTTCGGCGGTTATCGACCAAGGAGCAATCAATCATGAGCAAATACAAATTTGAAACGTTGCAACTTCACGTCGGGCAGGAGCAACCTGATCCCGCTACCGATTCCCGCGCCGTCCCCATTTACCAAACCACGTCCTATGTGTTTCGCAACAGCAAACACGCCGCCGATCGGTTTAACTTGTCCGACGCGGGCAATATTTACGGGCGGCTCACCAATTCGACGCAGGACGTTTTGGAAAAACGCTTGGCGGCGCTTGAAGGCGGCACCGCCGCGTTGGCGTTGGCGTCGGGCGCCGCTGCCGTGACCTATGCCGTCGAGGCGTTGGCGGCCGGCGGCGGGCATATCGTTGCGCAAAAAACAATTTACGGCGGCACCTATAATTTGTTGGCGCAGACCTTGCCGCAATACGGCATAACAACGACCTTTGTCGATGCCCATAATTTGCGGGAGGTCGAAGCGGCCATCGAGGAGGACACCCGCGCCGTTTACTTGGAAACGCTCGGCAATCCCAACAGCGACATTCCCGATATTGACGCCATCGCCGCTATAGCGCACCGTCACGGTTTGCCGCTGGTTATCGACAATACTTTCGGCACGCCGTACCTTATTCGTCCCCTTGAGCACGGCGCCGATATTGTTATTCATTCGGCGACGAAGTTTATTGGCGGTCATGGTACGACTTTGGGCGGTGTTATCGTCGAAGGCGGTTCCTTTGATTGGAAAGCCGGCGGCAAATTCCCCAACATTGCCGACCCCAATCCCAGTTATCACGGCGTATCTTTTGCCGACGCGGCCAAAGGCGCGGCGTTCGTGACCTACATTCGCGCCATACTGCTTCGCGATATGGGAGCGACTATTTCGCCGTTTAACGCCTTTTTGCTTTTGCAGGGCGTGGAAACCCTGTCGTTGCGTTTGGAACGGCACGCGGCAAACACCAAAGCCGTTGTGGAATTTTTGAGCAAGCATCCGCAGGTGGATAAGGTCAACCATCCGTCGTTGCCCAATCATCCCGACCATGCGCTTTACGAAAAATATTTCCCCAATGGCGGCGCCTCCATTTTCACTTTTGAGATAAAGGGCGGGCAAAAGGAAGCGTGGCAGTTTATTGACCACTTGGAGATTTTTTCGTTGCTGGCCAACGTCGCCGACGTCAAAAGCTTGGTCATTCATCCGGCGACCACGACCCATTCGCAACTGAACGAAGCGGAACTCCTTGATCAGGGCATTAAGCAGAACACCATTCGGTTATCCATTGG
>CAJORE010000149.1 GCA_905236595.1 uncultured Selenomonadaceae bacterium
ACGGCGGCCGCGTCAATAATATGCACCAACAGCCGCGTCCGCTCAACGTGCCGCAGAAAGTCATGTCCCAAACCTGCGCCATCTGCCGCGCCTTCGATAAGCCCCGGAATATCCGCCATAACAAAACTCTGTTCATAGTCGGTCTGCACCACCCCCAATACGGGGGTGAGCGTCGTAAAATGATAGTCGGCTATTTCCGGACGGGCGGCGCTCACCCGGGCGATAAGGCTGGACTTTCCGACACTCGGATAGCCGATAAGTCCCACGTCGGCAAGAAGTTTTAATTCCAACACCAAATTTTTGCTTTCGCCGGGTTCGCCAAGCTCGGCAAAAGTCGGCGCACGGTTTTTGGCATTGGCAAATTTGGCATTGCCCCGGCCGCCGCGGCCACCCTTGGCAATGACCGCCTCCTGCCCCGATTTTGTCAAATCCGCCAGCACCTCGCCGCTCACTTCGTCTTTGACGATGGTTCCCGGCGGGACTTTAACAATGGTCGGCGGGGCATTCTTGCCGTATTGGTTTTTGATGTCGCCGTTTTCGCCGTTTTTCCCCGTAAATTTCCGATGATAGCGAAAATCAAGGAGCGTATTCATATTGTTATCCACGCGAAAGACAATATCGGCGCCCCGACCGCCGTCCCCGCCGGCCGGTCCGCCCTTGGGGACGAATTTTTCGCGGCGAAACGCGCTTTTGCCGTTGCCGCCGTCCCCGGCTTTCACAGTTATCTTCGTTCGATCAATAAATTGCATGATGTATTATTTCCCGATTTCCCTTATAAACGCCAACGACCGCAGTTCTTTGCCCAAAACGTTGCGCGTGCAAATAAGCATAATGCGCTCCGCCGCCAAAATATCGGCACGGCGCAGTGCCTTTTTATCCCCGCTGTGCCACGAAAAATCCCGCATATAACGAAAAAAATCCCGCACGGCGCCGTCCACGGCGGGCAAATCTTTACCGGCGCCGCATCCGTCGCAAAAAAGCCCCACCGCAACGGGGGAAAAATACGCCCTGTCGGTGAGACTCGCACCACATTCGGCGCACGTTTCACTATTTATGCCCAAACCCGCCGCGTCCAAAAGTTGCCAAGCGGCAAAAAGCGCCGTTACCCTCGGGCTGCGCCCCGCTTCAAATGCGGCGAACACCTCTGTCAGCACGGCATACGCCGCCGCATCCTCTTGATTTTCCGGAAAAAGTTCGCCGACAAGCTCCGCCACGAAAGCGGCGTACGCCGTCGCCGTCAAATCGGCGGTTATCCCGTGGGGCGCACTTATGAGCGAAAAACTTTTCACCGTATCCAAATTGCGACCCTCGGTCAGTTGGACATTGGCCCGCACAAAAAGTTGCAAACCGGCCAACATATTTTTCGGACGCCGCGAACCGAAGGCCGTCGCCCGCACTTTGCCCCGCTCCTTGGTAAAAAGCGTAACAATCCTGTCCGCCTCACCAAAATTCACCGAGCCTATGACGAAGGCTTCCGTCTCGTACTTAGCCGCCATAAGGCTCCTTTCTCCGTCGTTTGTCCGTCAGCCGCCCAAGCCGAAATCTTTTATTGCGCCGTCTTTCTTGCGCCAGTCCTTCTTGACCTTCACCCACAAATCAAGGTACACCGCCGAACCAACCAATTTTTCAATATCGCTCCGCGCCGCTTCGCCGATAGCCTTTAACAGCGCCCCTTTCTTGCCGATGACAATGCCCTTTTGCGATTCCTGCTCAACGTAAATAATACCGCGCACAAACATTTTTTTGCCGCGTTTTTTCATCTCGGCAATCTCGACGGCTACGGCGTGGGGAACTTCATCCCGCGTGTTTTTTAGCACCTTTTCGCGAATCATCTCGGCGGCAATCAACCGCTCCGGCTGATCGGTGATATAGTCCTCGGGATAATAGGGTCTGCCCGGCGGCAACAGTTTCTTTAACTCCGCCAAAAGGTCGGTCACGTTGGTGCCGTTTTGGGCGCTGACCGGCACAACGGCGGCAAAATCCCGCTTGCGGCGATATTCGTCAATGCGCGACAAAAGTTCGGCATCGGTAACAAGATCCGTCTTGTTGAGCGCCAACACCACCGGCACCGCCAACGGCGAAAGCAATTTCAAAATGAAATGTTCACCGGCACCGAACCGTTCCGCCGCATCGACCACCAACAAAATCGCATCCGCATCTTTTATGGAATCCGTCGCCGCCCGCATCATATGTTCGCCAAGCTTGTCAACGGGCTTGTGCATACCGGGCGTGTCAAGAAAAATTATTTGCGCCTCATCGTCGGTATATATCGCCGTAATCCGCGTGCGCGTCGTTTGCGCCACGCCGGAAACCCCCGCGATTTTTTGTCCGACAACCGCGTTTATAAAGGTTGATTTACCGGCGTTCGGCCGGCCGACAATCGCCACAAAACCGGCGCGAAAATTATTCTCCTCCATCTTGCCCCCGATCAATGCCCAACTTTTCCATGACAAATCGTTGCTCGCGCTCCATATCGCGCCGATCAAGATCACGAATGTGATCGTACCCCAAAAGGTGCAACATCCCGTGAACCGTCAAAAAAGAAACCTCGCGACGTAGCGTGTGTCCGTACGCTTCGGCCTGCTCGGCGGCGCGATCGACGCTGATGACGATTTCCCCCAACGAGGTCGGCGCCCCGCCCGCCACTTGCGGTTCGTCGCTTTCGGCAAAGGCAAAGGACAAAACATCCGTGGCGCGGTCAATATTCCGCCACTCTTTATTAAGTGTTCTTATGTATTCATTGTCCGTCAAAGTTACGCTTACTTCCTGTTCTTTGACCCCATGAAGCTCCGCCACCATCCGCGCCGCATTTTTCACATCCTCGATAACGGCGGCATCCACTTCCTTGTCCTCGGGATAGGTACTCAAAATTATTTCCAATCTTAATCACCTTTTTGTTGTTCGTAGCGCTCATACGCCGCTACAATGCGCGAAACAAGCGGCGAACGCACCACATCGGTATTGTCAAGGAGACAGACGGCAACCCCTGCCGTATTCGCCAAAATATCGGCGGCGGTCTTTAGTCCGCTCGTCGCGCCCTTGGGCAGATCCACCTGCGACAAATCCCCCGTAATAACCATGCGGGAATTAAACCCCAACCGCGTCAGGAACATTTTCATTTGCCGCTCCGTGGTGTTTTGCGCTTCGTCCAAAATAACAAACGCGTCGGACAACGTCCGCCCCCGCATATATGCCAACGGTGCGATTTCGATTATACCCCGCGCCGTAAATTTTTGGAAGAGTTCCGCGCCCAACACATCCTGCAAAGCATCGTACAAAGGCCTCAGGTACGGATCAACTTTTTCTTGCAAATCCCCCGGCAAAAAACCCAAATGTTCCCCCGCTTCAACGGCGGGGCGCGTCCAAATCAAGCGCTCAACGG
>CAJORE010000150.1 GCA_905236595.1 uncultured Selenomonadaceae bacterium
AGTGCCAACCAGTGTAGGTTATGGTGCGGCTTTCGGTGGCGTGGCGGCGCTGCTGTCCATGCTGAACTCCTGCGCTTCCGGCGTATCCGTCGTCAATATCGACAACGGCTTCGGTGCGGCGGTTGCGGCACACAAAATAATACACAGCCGTTTATAAAGGTGATTACTTATATGAAAGCCATTTACTTGGATTGCTTCTCCGGCATAAGCGGCAATATGCTCTTGGGGGCGTTTATTGATGCCGGGTTGCCGACGGCTTACCTTGAAGGCGAGTTAAACAAACTGCCCGTTGCCGATGAGTTTTATTTGCAAATTGATGCGGTGAAAAAATGCGGCGTTGCGGCGACTTACTTGGACACGGTGCTGACCAAACCGTCCGTCGGCTCCGACGAACATCACCGGCACCACTTTCATCGCCGCTATGCGGACATCGTTAACATGATTGCCGAATCGACGCTGAAAAACGACGTTAAGCGCACGGCAACGGCAATCTTCGGCGAGCTGGCCAAAGCCGAAGGCAAAGTTCACGGCATTGCCGCCGAAGATGTCACCTTCCACGAGGTCGGCGCGACGGATTCCATTGTCGATATTGTGGGCGCGGCCATCGCCATAGATTATTTTAGTATCGAGCGCGTTTTTGTCGGAAAAATAAACACCGGATCGGGGTTTGTGGAATGTGCTCACGGAACCATGCCCGTGCCGGCTCCGGCGACGGCGGAACTTTTGCGCGAACTGCCCCATTACGGCGCCGTTGCCGAAAATGAGCTCACCACCCCCACGGGAGCGGCAATATTAAAAGCCCTTGCCGTCTACGCCGACAATCTCCCGGAAGATTTCACCGCCGAACGTATCGCTTACGGCGCCGGGACACGCGATTTGACGATGCCGAATGTCCTTCGGCTCTATTTTGGCGAAGTAAAAAGCGGCGCCACCGTGAAATTATTTGTTGCCGAAGCGAACATTGACGATATGGATCCGCGGCTCTACGATTACGCGGCGGAAAAATTGTTTGCGGCCGGTGCTTTGGACGTGTGGACGGAAAGCATCGCCATGAAGAAAAACCGACCCGCTCAAAAATTATCCGTACTCTTTGCCGAAAAAGACAAAGATGCCGTTGCCGAAATAATTTTCACGGAAACGACCAGCATCGGTTTTCGGATTTTCCGCGTGGACGAACGGCCCGAAGCGGTGCGCCACATCGCCAAAGTCACCACCAAATACGGTGACGTGGCTTGCAAGGTGAGCGCGTACAAGGGAAAGATTGTCTCCGTCTCCGCCGAGTATGACGAATGTAGGGCGGCCGCCGAAAAAAGCGGCACACCGCTTAAAGAGATCGCTCGCGAGGCAGTCGCCGTAATGACAAGCCGCTTGGGCGACGAATAATTTTTTTGCGAAAGAACGGGTGTGAATCCTTTGCTCGATATAATCGGCCAATGGCGCGAAAAATACGGTGCTAAACCGCTGATTGCCGCCGTTATTCTTCTGTTCGTCGCGTCGGTCATTTTAGGCAACACCATATTTTCTTCACTGACCAAAAAAGATCTTCCGCCCGACATGACGATTTATGTCAAAGTTACTCCCGGCATGAACGCCAGCGACATCGGCACCGTTTTGGCGCAACACGGCATTATCGACAGCCGCTTGACATTTTGGGCAAAGGCGAAACTAAGCGGCAACGAAAGCAAGTTCAAAACCGGCAACTACGCCTTTACGCCCGGCATGGACATTGACGAAGTATTGCAGAAACTCGCCGAAGGCACGATTGATTATTTTAAGTTCACCATCCCCGAAGGCTTTTCCGTCAAAGATATTGCCGTGCGTCTTGGCAAAGAAGGCATTGTCGACGAAAAGAAATTCTTGAGCCTTGCCGAAAATTATTACCCCTATTCGTATATTGACGAAAACGACGACGCTTTCTTTGGCGCCGAAGGTTTTCTGTTTCCCGACACTTATGTCGTCGATACCGACGCCAAAACGGAAGATATAATGGCAGTCATGGCGCAGAATCTTGACAATCGTCTGACGGCCGATATGCGTGACAAAGCCGCCGACATGAATTTAAGCATCTACGAACTAATCACGTTGGCCTCCCTTGTCGAAAAAGAGGCGCGCTACGACGAAGACCGTCCCATAATTGCGCAGGTGTTCTTAAAGCGCCTCGAAATAAATATGCCGCTCCAATCCGATGCGACGTTGCAATATCTAATGGACGCCCCCAAAGAAGACGTGAGCATCGCCGACACAAAAATCACTTCGCCGTACAATACTTACCAAAATGCCGGGCTTCCCCCCGGCCCCATCGCCAACCCCGGCATGGCCGCCATCGAAGCTGTGCTTAATCCCGCCGATACCGATTACCTGTATTTCGTTGCCGACCGCGACGGCCATAATCACTACGCCTACACCTACGACGAACATTTGGCGCTGGTGGACGAGGTGCGCTGATATGGAACTTTTGGCGCCGGCGGGAAATTTTGAGAAGTTGCGCTTTGCCTTGGCGTACGGAGCGGACGCCGTGTATGTCGGCGGCAAGGATTTCGGCCTGCGTTCGTTTGCGGGGAACTTCACCGCCGACGAATTGGCGACAGCGGTGCGTTATACTCATGAACGCGGCAAAAAAATTTACGTCACGGTCAACGTTTATCCCCGCGACGAGGAATTTGCCCGCCTTGCCGAATATTTGCGATTTTTGGCGCAAATTGAAGTTGATGCCGTTTTGGTTGCCGATTTGGGCGTACTCATGTTAGCCAAACAGGTGGCACCGCAACTTGTACTGCACATAAGCACACAAGCCAACACCGTGAACGCCGCCGCCGTGAATGTCTGGCAGAAAATGGGCGCCCGCCGCGTCGTTTTGGCGCGCGAACTCACCAAAGCGCAAATTGCCGCCCTCCGCCGTCAAACGACGGCGGAGCTTGAAGTTTTCGTACACGGTGCAATGTGCATGGCATATTCCGGGCGGTGCATGTTGTCGGCGTACATGACGGGGAGCGATGCCAACCGGGGCGAATGTCGGCAACCGTGCCGCTGGAAATACGCTGTGACGGAAGAAACGCGTCCCGGCGAATTTTTTCCCATCGCCGAGGACGAGCACGGCACATATATTTTTAATGCCAAAGATTTATGCTTGTTGCCGTTCATAAAAGATTTGTTTGCCTGCGGCGTCGATTCGCTAAAGATAGAAGGGCGCATGAAAACGGTGCATTATGCGGCAACGGTGACGAAGGTTTATCGCGAGGCTATTGATGCTTACGCCGCCGCTCCCGATAAGTTTGCCGTGACCCAAAGCCAATTTTGCGAGCTGGCCAAGGTTTCCCACCGACGGTACTGGGGCGGTTTTTTCGCGGGTGAAGACGCATCCGACGGACAAATTTTTTCGTCGTCGTCATATTCGCGCACGGCTGATTTTGTCGGCATCGTAACGGATTACAACGCGGCGACGAAAACGGCCACCATCGAACAGCGCGGCAAATTCGGCGTCGGTCAGACGGCGGAAGTGCTGATGCCCGTCGGCTCCAACATTCCTTTGCCAATCACCGCGATGTTTGACGAACAAGGGCAGGCGATAACCGCCGCGCCCCACGCCCGGCAAATCGTAAAAATACCGAGTGCCGCGCCGCTTTTGCCCATGAGTATAATACGCATTTTGCATGACAACGGCACCGCCTGACGGGAGGGACTGTTTATGGATTATGAAACACAAAAGGAAATAAATCGCCTTACCGCCCGCATCGGTCAGTTGGAGATGGAGCTTGATGCGCAACAAAAGCACAACCGCGCTTTGAACGCCCGCTTTAACGAACGGCTTGCCGACATCGAAAAACTTATCGAAAGCGGCGCCTTAAAGGGCGAAAAAAACAAAAGCGAGAAAAAGAAAAAGCGTGACAAGGGCGAAGTTGCCGAATGGCAGGATTCGGACTACGCCCCCGGCAAAATCTCCGCCCCCGTTTTTGAACATATTACGGCGGGAAGCATCGTTTCTTCCAATAAAAAGCGCGGCAAGATGCAACAGTTTACGCCGTTGGCCTTGGGCGATATGCCCCGTCCCGACGATGAAGTCGTCCCGCTTATCAGCGTCCAAAAACGCGAACCGAAGAAGAGCGGCTTGAAGCCTCCCTTCTTCGCCGCCGTACAGCCGACCGGCCAACAGGGTATGCCGAACGTCGCGCCGCAACCTCGTAACGCCGTTTCAAAGCCCGCCCCCCGCGAAAAATCGTTTGCGGAACAATTTAACGACGTGGGAGCAAACGAAGGCATGGGCGGCGCGGAATTTGCCGCAAAATTTAATTTGCGGGCGTTTTCCTGCGCCAATATCGGCGTAAGGATAAATCGACCGGAAGCGGCGCCGATTTTCACCGACGCCCCGGCAACGGAGCGCGGCGATTTTTGGGCAAAGCCCCTAAAGGGCGAGCAATACGCCGTGATGCCGAATCCTATGCTTATGTATGACGAAAATCGTCACCGTGCGGGAGGTTTGGTCGATGCTTTTTCCTCCAATTATCGCGGCGGAACGTTCAGCCGCATCCGGCTCGTGCGTCCGGCCATTTTCGCCGCCGAAGGATATGTGTGGAAAATAGTGAGCCGCGGCGAAATAAAAGTCGGTTGAGTTTTAAGCATACGCCGTCGGCATTGAGAAAGGAGCAATCATCATGGGAGAAGTAGTGCGATATTTTTGTCGCGCCCACGGCCGCGTGCAGGGCGTCGGCTTTCGTTTTTTTGTCCAGCAAACCGCCAAAGAGATGGGGCTTACTGGTTGGGTGAAAAATATGCCCGACGGCACGGTGACCATGGAAGTGCAAGGGGACATTGAGGAAATCGACGCCTTCGCCAAACGCATCAAAAAAGGCGGCGGCTTTATCCGCGTCGATCGCTTGGATATGGAGACGGCGGACAGCGTTCTTTTGGACGACCAAGATTTTGTCGTGGCATACTAAGGACTTATTATGACTAAGAAAATTCTGGTATTGAACGGCCCGAATCTCAACCTGTTGGGCAAACGCGAACCGCAGATTTACGGTACGCTTACTTTGGAAATGATTAACGCACAGATGCGTGATTTTGCCGATTTGTCGGGCATGGAGCTTGATTTTTTGCAAAGCAACCACGAAGGCAAATTGATTGATGCCATTCAAGAAGCCGACGGCAAATATGATTTTATCATCTTAAACGCCGCCGCCTTTACCCATTACAGCATTGCCATTCGCGATGCCATTGCCGCCATAAGCGTTCCGGTCATTGAGGTGCATTTGTCAAATATCCACGCTCGTGACGATTTCCGTCATCAATCGGTAATCGCCCCCGTCGTCATGGGGCAAATTTCCGGTTTTGGCGCCGAAAGCTACTTAGCGGCGCTCAACATCGTCTATCTTAAATTGGGTGGCAACCGATGAATAAGCGTCTAAACAAATTACGCGCTTTTTTGACGGCGAAAAACATTGATTCCATCGTCGTTGCCAAAACGGAAAACGTCCGCTACATCAGCGGTTTTACCGGTGATTCGGCGACACTTGTCATAACGGCCAAGCACGCTTTTTTGATAACCGACAGTCGCTACACCGAACAAGCGGCCGCCGAGGCGAACGGCTTTGTCATCGCCGAACAAAAGGACGGCCTGCTGACCAAAACCGCCGAAACGTTGTCGGAGCTTTCCTGCCGCAAAGTCGGCTTTGAAGGCAATGCCGTCATTTTTGACGATTGGCGGATTTTGACGGCCAAAGCCAAAACGGCGGAATTTGTCCCCGTGAAAATAGATTCGTTGCGCGAAGCCAAAGACGAAGGCGAAATTGCCTTGATAAAGGAAGCTTGCGCCATTGCCGACGCCGCTTTTGCCGACGTCCTCAATTTTTTGCGTCCCGGCATAACGGAAAACGACGTGGCGGTGCATTTGGAATATTTCATGCGGCAAAAAGGCTCGGAACGTCCGGCGTTTACGACGATTGTCGCCTCCGGCGTTCGCGGCAGTATGCCCCACGCCACCGCCACAAACAAGTTGATTAAAAACGGCGAATTTGTTACAATGGACTTTGGCGCTGTCTACGGCGGATATTGCTCGGACATAACCCGCACGGTTGTAGTGGGAAAGGCCGATGTCCGTCAAAAAGAAATTTATGCCGTGACGTTAAAAGCGCAGTTAGCGGGGCTTGCCGCGCTTAGTGCGGACAAGTCCGGCATCGAAGTCGATAAGGCGGCCAGAGATTCCATGGGACAGTACGCCGCTTACTTCGGGCACAGCTTAGGACATGGCGTGGGACTTGAAATTCACGAGAACCCGCGTCTGTCGCAAAAAAGCAAATGCGAGCATCTGCCGGTAAACGCCGTTGTCACCGTTGAACCGGGGATCTACATTCCCCAATGGGGCGGCGTGCGCATCGAAGATACCACGCACGTCACAGCGACGGGGTGCCGACGGCTTACCTTGTCACCAAAGGAGCTCATTGAAATTTGTTGATTGTTCGTCGCGGCGAAAAAATGCCGTCGGCGCGATAAACCCATGAAGGAGAATTTATTATGATTTCAAGTACCGATTTTCGAACTGGCCTTACCATTGAAATTGACGGCGGAGCTTGGCAAGTGGTCGAGTTTCAGCACGTCAAACCCGGCAAAGGCGCCGCCTTTGTCCGCACGAAAATAAAAAATGTCGAAACGGGAGCCGTGGTCGAACGCACGTTTAACCCCAACGAAAAAATGCCGCCGGCGCACCTTGAGACGCGCCGTATGCAATACCTCTACGAATCCGACGGCAACTATACCTTCATGGATACGGAGACCTACGAGCAAACCGAGCTGACCAAAGAGCAACTTGGCGATGCGCTCAACTATCTTTTGGAGAACACCGAAGTCAACCTGCAAACTTTTAAGGGCAAGATTATCGGCATCAGCCTCCCCAACTCCGTCAATCTGAAAGTCACCGAATGTGAACCCGGCGTCAAAGGCAATACCGCTACCGGCGCCACCAAGCTTGCCACTTTGGAAACGGGCTATGTCGTGCGGGTGCCGCTTTTCATCAACGAAGGCGAAGTCCTCCGCATCGACACGCGTACCGGCAACTACATCGAACGGGCATAAATTTGACGGCTTGGCAGGATTTTGCGCCTTAAACGGCGAAGAAGTAGCGCATAGGTTAGGAACGGCAGGTTGTTTCCTAAAAAGTGTGAAATCAGGGAGGCTTCAATCATGGACAACACGACGAACAAAGACAAGGAAAAGGTTTTGACGGTAAAGAAAGACGGCGGCGCCAATTTGGGTGCCGTGCGCATCGCCGATGAAGTTGTCAGCATCATTGCCGGACTTGCCGCTACGGAAGTGGAAGGCATTGCCGGCATGAGCGGCGGCATTGCCGGCGGCATCGCCGAGATTTTGGGGCGCAAAAACTTCTCAAAGGGCGTGCGCGTCGAAGTCGGCGAAAAAGAAACGGCGGTCGATCTTTACATCATCGTCAAATACGGCGTGCGTATTCCCGATGTGGCGCTGGCCGCGCAGGAGAATGTCAAGAACGCCATTGAAACCATGACGGGACTTTCCGTGGTGGAAGTCAATGTTCACGTTCAAGGCGTGGGCTTCCCCGAAGCCGAAGTCGAGGTTGACGAAACGCGGGTGCGATAAAATTGGGGATCATCAATCGGTTTTTATGTTTTCTGTTTTCGCTGACGGTGCTTGTTGTTGCCATTTGCGTTTTGCTGGTCGTTTGCGGCGTGATAACGGAGAATTTTTTCTTCAACAACCTCAGCTACTTGTTACGACAGGCAGAAGCACCGGCAGTTGTCGGCACGGTTATTTTGTTTGCTTTTTACTTTGGCTGTCTGAGTCTTTTTTCCGGCGAGAAGAAAGAACCGCCGCTGAAAGAGCTTACCCTTGACAAAACGGACGGCGGGCAAATAAATGTAACCGTCGAGGCGGTAAAAAATCTGGTGGAGCGCACCGCTCTCGGCACGGATGGCGTGCGCGAAGTCACGGCGTATGTGAGCGCCGAAAAAAGCGGCGGTGCGGGGCTTAAGATAAAACTTGATCTTTCGGTGTTGGCCGACGCAAATGTGCCGACGGTATCGGCCGGGGTTATCGCCGCCGTGAAAAACGAGTTGAACGTTGCCTTGTCGGTGAACGATGCCAATATCGCTGTATCAACTTCGGAAATTTCCAACACCGGCGGAAACAAACGGGTAGTTTGAGGGAGCTTTGAGCAAAATGGCGGATGATTTAAGATACGGTTTGGAGAAAATGTACCGTGAGCATCGCGGTACGACCGTCGGTATGCTTACGGGGCTTCTTTTGGGCGCGATGATTTTGCTTTGCGGTTTTTTTAACACGCTTTTTTTGGCATTGTGCATCGGTGCCGGGCTTTATATCGGCAGAAAGTTGGACAAGGGTGAAGGCGACGATTTTTTCAAAATTTTGGATCGTTTGCCGGAACGATTTAGGCATTAAGCAGGAATATGCGAATTAAAGCACGAGAGGTCGCCCTGAAGATTCTCTTTGGGCAAGATGTGGCCGGTGACGGCACCGATAATGACATAACTTATGACGTTGCCGTCGAGGATGAAAAACTGACGGCGGCAGACATTAGGTACGTCAACGACACGGTTGACGGGGTAACGCAGAAAAAGCGGGACATTGACGAAAAAATTGCCATGTTTGCCAAGGATTGGCGGGTGGAACGCATGACCGGCATTGATCGCAACATTTTGCGTTTAGCGGTGTACGAGATGCTGTTTGCCGCCAAAAAAATGAAACCGGCTATTGCCATAAATGAGGCGGTAGAGCTTGCCAAGAGTTACGGAACGGACGATTCCCCCCGCTTTGTCAACGGCGTATTGGGCGCCATGATGCGGGCGGATAAAACTGACTGAAGAAACGGGGGCGTGTCGGCTAATGACCGGCACGCTTTAATTATACGCCGAAAATGTAAGGAGGGTATCGGTTGGCTCCCAAAAGCGTCGGTGACCTTACCGCCTATATTAAATTGATGGTCGAAAACGAACCGTTGTTGAATCATGTGGCGGTTAAAGGCGAATTGTCAAATTTCAAACGCTACACGTCGGGACATTGTTACTTTACGCTAAAGGACGCGACCGCCGCCCTCAAATGCGTCATGTTCAAAAGCCGGGCGCAATATTTGCGTTTTGCGCCTCAAGACGGCATGGCCGTCATTGCCGACGGTCGCATCGGCGTCTTTGAACGCGACGGCGTCTATCAGCTTTATTGCGAAGCAATGGAGCCGGACGGCATAGGTGCGTTGGCGCTGGCCTTTGAACAATTAAAAAAACGGCTTGCCGCCGAAGGTTTATTTGACCAAGAACGTAAGCGGCCATTGCCCTTTTTCCCGCGGACAATCGGCGTTGTCACCAGTATATCGGGAGCGGTGCTAAGAGACATTAACCGGGTGGCCAAAAGGCGCAACAAAACCGTCGCGTTGCGTCTTTATCCGGTAGCGGTGCAGGGCGAAGGAGCGGCAGAGCAAATTGCCCGCGCCATTTATTTTTTCAATCGTCCCGAAAACGCCGTCGATGTTTTGATTGTCGGGCGCGGCGGCGGGTCGTTGGAGGATTTGTGGTCCTTCAACGAGGAGAAAGTCGTACGCGCCATTGCCGCCTCCGCAATTCCCGTCGTTTCGGCGGTGGGTCACGAAACCGATTTCACCCTTGCCGACTTTGCCGCCGACGTTCGTGCGGCAACGCCTTCGCAAGCGGCGGAACTCGTCGTGCCGGACGCGACGGAGCTTATGCGCCGCGTAAATCATGCCTCGACGCGCATAACCGATTTGACGCGGCATAATCTTGCGGCCAAAAGAGCGCGTCTTGATGTATGTCTTAATTCGTCGGCGCTAAAAACACCGCAAAATTTACTCGCCACACCGACACAACGCCTTGATAACGCCGTAATGCGCTTGACAACGCTTGCGAACAACCGCGTCGCTGACAACAAACAGCGGTTGGCGCTCGTGTTGCAAAAATTAGAGGCGCTAAATCCGGTAAAGGTTTTGCAACGCGGATTTGCCGCCGTAAAAAGCGACGGACGAACGTTGACCAGCGTAAAAAATGTGCGCCGGGGCGACCGATTGGAAGTTACTCTGTCCGATGGCGCCATAACCGCCGAAGTGATTTGATTTGGTCAATCACCCAAAAAACGTTTCACCGTTCCCTTGTTGCCGTTTCCGCGACAAAGGGCAACACCGAAACGGGTTTTTCGGGGCTGTCCAGAAATATGAGGAATTCCCACCATGCCAAGAAAAAAAGCATCATCCGTCGCGGCATCATCGGAAGAAGCCGATAAGGAAAATTGCGAAGGAACGTTTGAAGAAAATCTGCAAAGTTTAGAAGAAATAATTGCCAAATTGGAGCGCGGCGAAACGCCCCTTGACGAACTAATGAAAGATTACACCGACGGCATGAGGCTTGCCAAAAAATGCCGTGCGGCGCTGACCGATGCGGAAAAAGCCTTGGACTTGACGGTCGGTGACGA
>CAJORE010000151.1 GCA_905236595.1 uncultured Selenomonadaceae bacterium
CTGCCGCCCAACTCGCGGTACCGTTTCCACACGGGTACCAACAAATCGACGGCGGCCGGTTCCCCCAAACGGCGGGTGTTGATTTCCAAGACGACGTTTTTGTCAATGGCGGCGCCAAGCACGTCATCTATTAAATCGGCAAATTCACGATACGCAAAATCCTTGTTTTCGTAAGGCGCACAACGGGCAATGTAATCAATGTGTCCCAATACGTCGAAGTGCTCGCCTTGAGCGCGAATCGCTTCGGCCATGTCGGAAAAATACATGGTGTATGCTTCTTTGCGCGTTAAGCCTTCGTAAGCTTCGGCATAATATAAATCGGCGCCGCGCAAAAGGTGGAGCGATCCGATTACCAGATCAAAGGGGGCGTTGCCGACAAATTCGCGATTCTTGGCCGCCGTGTCGCCGGCAATGCCGATTTCGGCGCCCAAACGCAAGCCGAAGCCGCGAAGCGGCGCATACTCGGCAAAATAAGCCTCGGCATCAAAGCCGAATTCCTTGTTGCCGGGAAATTCCCAATCGAAATGCTCGGTGAAGACAAGCCCCAAGCCCAACTCTTGGGCGCGTCTGAGCGCCGCAACGGGACTCATCGTTGAATCAGCCGAATATTTGGTGTGAATGTGATTGTCAAAAAGCATGGTCGTATAATGGGATAGGGGAGCGCTTGACAATGCGCTTCGCCCGACTTACCGATTGTTTCGTGATTTTCAAAGCGTTCCCCATGCCGAAAACGGCAAGGGGAACGGACAAATTATCGGTTACTTTTGGTCGTTGTCTCAAGTGATTCGGCACCGATGACTTTTTACAGCGTCGCCGCCGCTTCCGTCACAGCTTCGTTCGTCGCCGGGTCGGCGGCGCTATCGGCGGCGTCGGTCGCCGCATTGTCGGCATTGTTCCCGCTTTGGGCGGCGTTGGCCGCTTGCGCGATAACATCGGCGAAGGTGGCGTTCGTCAAGCCGATTTCCGCTTTGCGATCCTCAATGCGTTGCTTAATGGCATCGAAGGTCTTTTGCGTAATATCGGGCATTTCGTCTTCGCCCGTGCTATCCTTCCAGAAGGATTTCGCTTGCTTGAAGCCTTCTTGGATGGCGCCCCACATCTTTTCCAATTTATCGACGTCGCCGCCGGCAATGGCATCGGCCATGCCGAAGATACGATCCGCCACGGCATCGACACCGTAGTCGCCGTCCTCGGCAACGGCTTTTTCCGCTTCTTCCGGCGTTGTCGCCACTTCCGGCAAACCGAACTTGTATGCGTCCACAGCTATGCCGTCAAAATTCAGCTGACCGATTCCGCTGTCAAGCCAACCTTGCATTTTGACATTCTGCTCGGTTAAGGTCTTAATCATGACCTCGTAGGCGCGGTTAATGCCGTCCTTTAAGACGTCAATCTGATCTTGGGTCAGGCCTTTTACCGCTTCGCCGTGCGATGCGCCTTCATTCTTTGTCGCGCTGGCGCTCGTTGCCGTAATCTCCAACGAAAACGCTTCGTTTGAGTAAAGAGCCGCCGCCGCGTTGCCGGAGGTGTCGGCAACCGTCGCCGCTCCCGTGGTCTTTGAGGCGTTCAAACTTGCCGTAAGACTGCTCACATTGACCGATCCGGAAGTTACATTCCCTACATCCATGTCCTTCGTCCTCCTTTACGAACAAAATGTTTGCCGCCAACCGACGCTCCGTCCGACAACAAACGACGGAACAACAAAAACAACGCTTATCGAACGGGCATCAAGGGGCAACGAAAAAATATGAAATTATTCCCTGCTTGCATTGTACCACAACCGGTTATAAAAGCAAGAAAAATTTTCGCCGTGAGGAAAGTTTTGGGTAATGTTCAATGTTCGCTGGCCAATTTGTCGGCGGTTTTTTTGGTGAACTTCGTGCGGTTCACGACAACGCGCTCATGGGTGCCGTCGGCAATTTCCTCTTTTTCGTCAAAGGCTTTGACGGCAAAAGTTATCCTGCGTCCGTCGATGGCGGTCACCATTGCCGAAGCACGAACTTTCATGCCCACCGGCGTGGGCGCGGTGTGATTTATGTTTATCGCCGTGCCGACTGTGGTATTGCCGCCGACAATGTTTTCTTCGGCAAGCTCCGCCGCCGCACGCTCCATAAGCGCACAAACGGCCGGCGTGGCATAAACGGCGATGGATCCGCTTTTCATGGCAAGCGCGGTCGTGTATATGTTGACGATTTCTTCGACTGTTTTGGTCATGCCTACTTCGAGGCTCAATTTTTCCTCCATAAATTTCGTCCTTCCGCTTTGGTTTATTGCCGTTAATTATAGCATAATGCCTGCACTCAAACAATGTTTGGCAAATATTTTTTTTGCCAAACGTTGTTTGAGTGTGCTATAATGCTCACCGATTTTCATACGGGGCGAACGAATACATATCGGAAGATTGAAGGAAATTGTATGCAGATAAAATTGGGATTGGCCAAGGCCGCCAAAAACGGAGCGCCGGTCGCAGGCGATGCTTTTTTGGCCGCCGAACGCCCCCGGGGCGGGTTGACGGCGATTTTGGCCAGCGGACAAGGCGACGGGGCTTCGGCAAGAGCCGTTGCCGACACGGTGGCGTTGAAGGCCGCCGCACTTATCGACAAAGGCGAACGGGACGAGAAAATTTCGGCGGCGGTGCATGATTTTCTCTATGAGTTGAGCGCCAAGCGCAATCCTTGTATGTTGTCCCTCGTGTCCGTCGATACCGAAAACGACAGTTTGCTTATAAGCCGCAACACAGCGGCGCCCGTCATTGTCAAAACCGCCGATTTCGACGCGGTTTACGATGATGCCGCCAACCCCATCGGGCTTGCCAAACACGCCAAGCCCGACCTCGTGGAGTTGCCGATAACCGGCGAAACCATTGCCGTCACGTTTACCGACGGCATATTGACCATGGGCAAGAAACACGGGCGTGCTTTTGCCGTTGAACACATAACGGACATCATCGCCAAAAGCACGGCGGGCGATGCTTCGTTTATCGCGAACAATATCGCCGAGTATGCCTTGAGCCTTGACAAGGGCGAGGCGTCCGCCGATTTCACCGTGGTCGTCCTCGCCGTGGCCGATGCGGAGGAAGGGCGGCGCTCCTTTGATACGCTGGCGATAGAGCAACGGTACTGATTTCTTTTTGTAAACCACGAGTACTCAAGGAGATGATTTTTTTTGCGCAAAGACAGCATGACCAAACTTGCCGTGTGCGTCGCCGTTATCGTCGTCGCGTTCGCGCTTTTTGTCAAGCCGTTGGCCGGTTCCATTCGGCAGGGGCTTGACCTTCAAGGCGGCACCCACGTCGTTTTGGAGGCGGAGGATACGCCGCAAGCGCCCGTGAACGATGATGCCATGATTCGCGTCGTCAGCATTATGGAAAAGCGCGTCAACGAAATGGGTTTGACCGAGCCGATTATCCAGCGTGAGGGATCGCGCCGCGTTATTATCGAGTTGCCGGGCATTAAAGATCCCGATGCCGCCATAAAAACCATCGGTAAAACGGCAATGCTTGAGTTTAAGGACGAAGAAGGAAATACCGTCTTGACCGGCACGGACTTGAAGGACGCTCAAGCCGCCACCAATCAACAGACGGGGCAAAACGTCGTAAACCTTGAATTTTCCGATGAGGGCGGGCAAAAATTTGCCGATCTTACCGTGAAAAACGTGGGGCGGACGATTGCCATTTTGCTTGACGGCGAGGTTTTGACCGCGCCGAACGTCCGCGAACCGATTATGGGCGGCCGAGCGGAAATTACCGGGCAAAAGACTCTTGAAGAGGCGCAACAACTGGCGGTGCTGTTAAGAAGCGGCGCTTTGCCCGTCAAGGTCAACATCATCGAAACGCGCACGGTGGGGCCGTCTTTGGGGCAAGACTCCAAGGATAAGAGCCAAGTCGCCTTTGTCATCGGGTTGGGCGCGGTGTTGGTGTTCATGGTGCTGTTTTATCGCGTCAGCGGCTTTATAGCGGATATTGCGCTTATGGCGTACACGTTGTTGCTCCTGTTTGTGCTCAAGGGTTTGGATGCGACGCTCACTTTGCCGGGCGTGGCGGGCATAATCCTCACCATTGGCATGGCGGTTGATGCCAACGTGCTTATCTTTGAACACTTCAAAGAAGAGTTCCGCACGGGCAAGACGCTTCGTTTGTCCATGGACGCCGGTTTTAAGCGCGCCTTCACCACCATATTTGACTCCAACATAACGACGCTCATCGCGGCGGCGGTGTTGTTTTTCTGGGGGACGGGGACGATTCGCGGCTTTGCCGTGACGCTTTTTATCGGCACGCTGTTGTCCATGCTTACGGCCATTACGCTCACCCAGTATATGCTAAAGCAGTTAATCGCCGCCAATGTATTCAAAAATGCGAGCTGGTACGGTGTGACGGGCTTTATGCTTGGCGCTAAGGAGGTGCAGGGCAATGCCAAAATTTGACATCGTCGGCAGACGAAGGATATGGTTCGCGTTGTCCGCACTCTTCATTGTTGCCGGTCTTATATCCATGGCGGTGCGTGGCTTTAACTTCGGCATTGATTTTACGGGCGGCACGATTATCGATCTCAAATTTGCCAAGCCCGTCACCGTCGCCCAAGTCCGAACGAGTTTGCAAAAGTACGATTTGGCGGGCAGTACCATCCAATTATCCGGCGAAGCTTCGGGCATCGAAGCGGCGGAAGCCGTTATGATCCGCACCGTTGACTTGGAGGAAGAACAGCGCAAAGCGGTTATGGCGAGTTTGCGCGACGACGTGGGGGATTATCAAGTCTTGCGCGAAGAAAAAGTCGGCGCGGTCATCGGCAGCGAGCTGATATTAAACGCCGTCATGGCGCTTGTCATATCGTGGTTTTTTATAATTTTGTATGTGGCGTACCGTTTTGAGTTTCGTTTCGGCTTTGCGGCGGTGTTGGCGCTTATTCACGACATTCTGGTGGTGCTGGCGGTATTTTCCTTCACGGGACGACAGATTGATTCGTCCTTCGTGGCGGCGCTCCTCACCATAGTCGGTTACTCCATAAACGACACCATCGTCATTTTCGATCGTATTCGCGAGAATTTGAAACTGCATTTTCGGCGGGGCGGCGATGTGGACGAACTTGTCAACCGCAGTATTTACCAGACGTTGACCCGTTCGTTGTATACGGTTTTTACCGTGTTGTTCACGACGTTTGCGCTCTATTTCTTCGGCGGCGAAACGACGAAGGATTTTGCGTTTGCGCTTTTAATCGGTTTTGCCAGCGGCTGTTATTCGTCGATTTTTGTGGCCGGTCCCTTGTGGATATTCTTCAGGAACCGTGCCGAGGCCAAGCGTCGCGGCGAACGCGCTTTGGCATGACGGTTCCGTTCCCAACGGCGTAAAAAAATCGGTTTCCGGGCAATCATTTGCCGGGAAACCGATTTTTTTTGCGCCGCAAGAAATTGGTTTACGGGGTGCTTGGCGGGTTTTCTTCGCCAAACCCTTTGCCGTCGGTGCGTTTGCCGTTTATTTCCTGCACCAAATAGAGCGGGCGGCGTTTGCTTTCGTTGAACACCCGCCCCAAGTATTCGCCGATGATGCCCAAAAACATCATCTGTACGCCGCCGATGAACAATATGAGCGAAACCAAGGAGGGATAACCGGGGACGGGATCGCCGTACATCAGCGTTTTTATCACGATGCAGAGCATATAAACGATGGCGATTATCGCCAAGAGGAAACCGATGAATGACGCTGCCCGCAACGGCACGATGGTAAAGCCCGTCAATCCCTCGACGGCGAGATTGAACAGTTTCCAATAGTTCCACTTCGTTTGGCCGGCCGCCCGTGCGTCGCGGTCAAAGAGAATTTCTTTTTTGCGAAAGCCCACCCATGTGAACAAGCCTTTGGTGTAGCGCTGAGCCTCGCGCAATTCTTTTAGCGCGTTGACGCAACGGCGGTCAAGCAGACGGAAATCCCCCACGTCCCGTTGCACGTCAATGTCGCTTACCCGTTGCAAAATACGATAATAAGCATGGCTCGACCATTTTTTGAAAAAACTTTCTCCGGCGCGGCTTCGGCGCTTGGCGCTTACGTCGTCGTAGCCTTCCTGCCAATATTTGATCATTTCTTTGATCAGTTCGGGCGGATCCTGCAAATCGGCATCCATTACGACGAGGGCATCGCCGGTGCTGAAATCTATGCCGGCCATCATGGCGAGTTCCTTGCCGAAGTTGCGCGACAAGTCGAGGTAATTGACGGCGGCGTCTTGTTCGTGCAATTCGCGCATAATGGCAAGGGTGCCGTCGGTGCTGCCGTCGTTGATTAGAATAAAGCGAAAGTCATAGCCGACGATTTTTGAAAACATATCCTTCGTGCGGCGGTAACATTCGCGCAGAACGGCTTCTTCATTGTAACAGGGGATAAGTATGTCGATTGTTTTGCTCATAAAAAAACCTATTCTTTCGTCAACGTCACATACCAACCGGCGGGATTGATGGGAATGTCAAGCAACGTCCCCGAAGGCGCGGGAGCGTATATGTCGCGTATTTTTTCCGGCCAATGTCCGTCGGGCAGAGGAGCTATTTTGTACGACAGAATTGCCGTAACGGACAGAATAACAATCGGCACCGCAAAAACGATGGGGCGGTGCCGCTGTCTTAAGCGGGCGTTAAATCGGTACGCGGTGTAGAGCAATGCGGCGAACAGCAGTATGCTTGTAACGACAAAATAACGGTCACAGGCGCCGGGCATGACGATAACTTCCCATTGGGGACGCTCAAAGGAGGCCATGGGTTTGTAGAGAGAGGCACCGATCATAAGGAGCGGGAAGGTCATTACGGTTTTGACGCGCCAAGAACCATTGACAAACAGCAGGGCGATGGCGAACACGAACACGACGAATACGCCTTGGGCGACGATCGGGTGTGCCGTAAAAAACGGGTAAGCGAGATTTTGCGGGAGAAAGGCTCCGGCGATTATCTTAATATCGACCAATTCGGATAACGTGGCAAATGACGCGCCGAGTTCCATGGGGCTGCGGTTCTGGGTGCCGGTCAGCGCGACGGCGGCGGCTTGCAGCAAAGTGATGCCGAATATAATGCTCTCAAAGACGGTAACGGCAAATTTGCGTCCGTTCAGGAATAGGAAAAATTTTTTGACGGCAACGCAGACAGCGATAAAAACGATGAAAGGGCCGGATAATCCGGACAATATAAGCACAAAATAATCATGGGCTTTATCCCATAAGGTTTTCGGCGCTTCGGCAATTATGACGGCGAGGAGCCACAATGCCAAGAACCAATGCACGTTCGTTATGTTGCCCCAAACTTCGCCGGCGTTGGGGAACAATAACCAATAGAGCGCCATGAGCATTTTGTACGGCACGGGAATGAAGGGGAAACGTGCCGAAAACAAAAACAATACGGGCAAAACACGCAACACTAACGACGTAAGGTTGGCGACAAAAGGCGCATGCATTATGCCGAAGGGAACGGTTAAAAACATTGTCAGTCGCGATACCGTTTGGAAGTAGCCGTTGGCGGGAGAAAACAAACTCATGATTCCGTCGCGGCACATTTGCGTGTACCAATAAGCGCCGTCCTCCGCCCAAAAGCAGGCGTCGGTGAGGACATCCGGGCGCCTGGTGAACATGACGGCCAAGCAAAAGACGAACAGCACGGGGAAAAAATACCGGCGTTTTGTTAAGGCAACAAATTTATCCATGTGATGACCTTCGAGAAAACCTTCGCAAACAATTTAGCGGGGCTTCTTGACAAAACGCAAGATGCCGACCGCGAAATGTTGTCAATAAATGATAAACGTCAAAAGTGCGTTCAGCGCGAAAATAACGATAATCGACGTAACAACGGTGCGGGTGGTCGCTATGCCGACGCCTTCCGCGCCGTCCGGGGAGTGCAACCCGTAATAACAGCCGAGCACGGCGATGACGTTACCGAAAAAAACAGCTTTTATCATGCCGCCGGTCAAATCGTAAATATCGACGTAGGTTTTTATGGAGTTCATAAAAACGAAGGAACTTATGCCGGAATAATAAACAGCGGTCAAATAGCCGCCCAACACGCCGATAATGTCACCGAACACCGTCAGGAACGGAACGGCAATCATGCAGGCAATCATCCGCGGAACGATTAGATAATTGACGGGGCTGACCGCCATGACGCGCAAAGCGTCAATTTGTTCCGTGACTTTCATCGTGCTGACTTCGGCAGTTATGGCGGCGCCGACGCGGCCTGCACACACGACGCCCACCAACACCGGCCCGAGTTCCCTGCCGATGGCGATGGCGATTATGCCGCCCACCGTTCCCTGGGCGCCGAAACGAATAAACTGTTCCGCCGTCTGGAGCGTGAACACGACGCCGGTGAACAGGAGAGTCAAGGAAACGATGGTCAGGGAATCTACCCCCAAGTGGGACATTTGCGCCACAATATGCTTTAAGCGCGGCTTGGTAAAAAGTTCGCGCATCGTTTGCCCGTACAGAATGGAAATCGTGCCGAAATCGGCAAGGCGCTTTAGGACAAAGGCGCCTATTGCCGCCAAGAAATTTTGAATCACGCCGTCACCCCTTTGCCTGCGAAAAATTTCATGCCGCAAAACGCTCCGCATTATATCGCAAAATGCGGGAGCTTGGCAAGGCGAGATATGTATGCGGCGTTGTGCCGACAAGCGGCTTTCGGGGAGAAAAGAAAACAATTCGCCGAACCGAAACGGTATCGACAACCTGCCGACAAATCAAAGCTAAGGAAACACTGCATAAATGAGTTCGTGCCATTGCCGAGGGATTTTTTCGGAAGATTTGGAATGACGACGAAGCGTAGTGGTGC
>CAJORE010000152.1 GCA_905236595.1 uncultured Selenomonadaceae bacterium
CAAATGTTCCGCCCGTGCCAAATAAGCCAATGATGCGCCGCGCTCCATTGTTCGCGGGGGATTATCCGCTTCAAGCCTTCTTCAACTCCGTCGGGCGTCTTGCCCACGGCTAATTTTAAGCGGTTCGCCACGCGAAAAACGTGCGTATCGACGGCGATGGCCGGAACACCGAAACCGACGCTCATAACAACATTGGCCGTCTTGCGCCCCACCCCCGGCAACCCGGTCAAAGCGGCAAAATCCCGTGGCACTTCGCCGCCGTACCGGGCGCACAATATTTTGCAAGCGGCACTTATATTCTTGGCTTTGCTCCGAAACAGCCCGCAGTCCTTTATCTCGTTTTCAAGTTCCGCCACGGGCATGGCGGCAATTTTTTCCGCCGTGTTCGCCTTGGCAAAAAGTCGCTCCGTTACCACGTTGACGCGCTTATCCGTACATTGCGCGGACAAAATGACGGCCACAAGCAATTCAAACACGTCGTTAAACACCAACGCCGGTTTGGCGTCGCGGTAAACATCCGCCAACACGGCAATTTGTTCTTGCTTAATCTTTTTGGTTACGCGCACTTATTACATAGCCTCCCTCCGTATTATAAAACCCCGTCCGCAAGGACGGGGTTTTCAGTTGAGCGCCGCCAAATCCGGGCGCAACTTTTTCGCGCCCTTTAAGTAAACGTGCCGTATCGCGCTTTTGTCCCGGTCGGTATCCGCAAAAAGCAACACCCGCACACACATGGGCAAACTGCCCTCCGCGGCGGGTTGACGCGCATCAAAGAGCGGTACGGCGTCAAATCCCGGCACTTGCCGGGCGCCGGTGGCGGCGAAAGTCGCCGTCAAATCCTCCGTGGCGGAAAAAATCGCCGCCTCAACGGCATCGGGCGTAATATCGTTGGCCTCCATTATGGCGCACAACATTTCGGCGGTGCATTGCCAAATGGCTTCCTTTGTATTATGGTCGGCGGTGGTCGCGCCGCGTATCATTCGCATGAGCAAACAACCTCTCATTTTTTCATGTAGATGTCCCAAATAATTTTCAGGCTGAGAATGAACGCCAACATATAACCGACGATGCCCAAGAAAGGAATCTCCATAAACTTCGGCGTCATATTTGTCGTGCAGACGGTGGACGAGCCTAATAAAAGCGCGGCGCACAACACGGCAATAACCAAACGGTTCACCATGTTGTCGAGCTTGCGAAGGGTTTCTTCCGTGCCGGTTACGTCCAAATTGACTTTCGTCTGTCCGCTCATGGTCATTTTGATGATGTTGGATAATTGCTCCGGCAACTGCACGGACTTTCGCAACAACAAATACGCTTCCCGTTTGGCCTTGTCAATTTCGTCCCGCCATTTGAAATTACGCTTGAAATCAAGGGACATACTGCGGACAAATATATCAACAAAGCTCACCTTCGGGCAACAAAGGCGCATAACCCCTTCGACGGTCATAACGCCGCGGGCGAACATACTCAGCCCCTGGGGGCAGGAAATGCGATGGACGCGCAACAAATTTAATATTTGATTCGTCAGCACACCCATTTTCAGCGACGAAAAATCGGCGCCGTCGTACTGTTCCATTAAGGCTTCAATATCCTGATAAAGCGCCGTGTGATTGACGGAGCCTTTGGCCTGCCCCAACGTCAGCACCGCCGCTTTCATCTCGAAGGTGTCGCGGTTGGCCAGGGCGAAAATCGCCTTGCGGATGGCGGCGCGATCGCGATTGCCAAGCCTGCCCATCATTCCCAGATCCAGCCACACGATGCGGCCGTTTCTTATCCAAATGTTGCCGGGGTGCGGATCGGCATGAAAATAACCGTCCTCGATAATTTGCTTGACGTAGTTTTCGCCCAAGCGCCGTCCCAAAACGTTTATGTCAAGCCCCGCCGCCTTGACCCGTTCAAAATCGTCAATGGGGAATCCGTCGATATATTCCATCACCAAAATCTGCCGGGTCGTAAGCGAACGGTAAACCGACGGGCAAGACACCCCCGCCTCGTGATTCAGACGATGAAATTCTTCGATGTGGTCGGCCTCCACCATAAAATCCATTTCCTGCTTGGCGATTGTCCACATTTCGTCCAGGACAAGGTTAAAGTCAACCACATCCTGCGAACGGCTTATGACTTTCAGCAAGCCCGCCGCCCGTTTCAAAAGCGTGATGTCGCGGCTCATTATCGGGTAAATGCCGGGGCGCTGAACCTTGACAACCACATCCTCGCCGCCGACCAGCCGCGCTTTATGCACTTGGGCAATGCTTGCCGCCCCCAGCGGAACCTCTTCGACCGCCGCAAAAATTTTACCCACGCGGCAGTTATATTCCTCTTCGATAACGGCAATGACGGTCTTAAACGGCAAGGGCTTTACGTCGCTTTGCAGTTTGGTGAGTTCTTCGCAATATTCGGCGGGCAGAAAATCCGGCCGCATACTCATGACTTGTCCCCATTTGACGAACAACGGGCCCAAGTCCTCCAAAATCATGCGCAATTTAGCGGGCGTAACGCCCAAGACAATATCGTGCTTCCTAAGGACGGCGACCATTTCCTTCAGTCGCGCCGCGCTCCCGGGATCGCCGCCGCTTTCGGCGGCAATGCCGATATTTTGCCGCAGTTTATCGAACATTTTTATTTTTGCCGTACTTCTCGGCCAATTGGGTGCGTACCGTTTCATTCGCCAGGAAGTCGTCGTAGGTTGACAGACGATCCACCACTCCGTCGGGGGTTATGTCAATTATGCGGTTGGCGATGGTCTGCACAAATTCGTGGTCATGGGACGCAAACAACAACGCCCCCTTAAAATTGATAAGTCCCGTGTTGAGCGCCGTAATGGACTCCAAATCCAAATGGTTCGTCGGCTCATCCAACAGCAACACATTGCCGCCCATAAGCATAAGCCGGCTGAGCATACAGCGTACCCGTTCGCCGCCGGACAAGACGCCCGCCGCTTTTTGGCTCTCTTCGCCGGAAAAAAGCATCCTCCCCAGAAAACCCCGCACGAAGGTTTCGTCGGGATCGGGCGAATATTGCCGCAACCAATCGACAAGATTCATCTTCACGCCGTCGAAAAATGCGGCGTTATCGGCCGGCATATAGCCTTGCGATGTCGTTATCCCCCACGCGAAAGTGCCGCTGTCGGCTTTTTCTTCGCCCATCAGAATCTTAAACAGCATGGTCTTGCCCGTGGTGTTGGGACCGACAAAGGCCACCTTATCGCCTTTTTTCAAAGTGAAGCTGACATTCTTTAAGACGCTCTCGCCGTCCACGGTTTTGTTCAAATTTTCGACGGTCAACAGCTGATCGCCGATTTCCCGCTCCGGCGTAAAGGCAATGTAGGGATAACGGCGCGACGACGGCTTAATGTCCTCCAAGTTGATTTTGTCCAACATTTTTTTGCGGCTTGTCGCCTGTTTGGACTTGGCGGCGTTGGCGGCAAAGCGGGCGATGAATTCCTTTAATTCCTTGATTTTTTCTTCTTTCTTCCGGTTGGCGTCTTTGGCCATTTGCAAAGCAAGCTGGCTGGATTGGTACCAAAAATCGTAATTGCCGGCATACAGGCTGATTCCGCCGAAGTCCACGTCGCAAATATAAGTGCAGACCTGGTTTAGGAAATGGCGGTCATGGGAGACGACGATGACGATACTGTTCAAGTTCGTCAAAAAATCCTCCAACCAATTTATGGACTCAATGTCCAAATGGTTCGTCGGCTCGTCCAAGAGCAAAATATCGGGATTGCCGAAAAGCGCCTGCGCCAGCAACACCCGCACTTTCTCCTTCGGCGTAAGCTCCGCCATGGGATGGGTGTGCTTTTCTTCCTCAATGCCAAGCCCCATAAGGAGTTTGGCCGCATCGGCCTCCGCCTCCCAACCGTTTAACTCGGCAAACTCCGCTTCAAGCTCCGACACCTTAATGCCGTCCTCCTCGGAAAAATCCGCCTTGGCATAGAGCTTGTTCTTTTCGTCCATGACTTCGACCAAACGCTTATGCCCCATTATGACGGTCCGCAACACTTCGTATTGATCGAAGGCATAGTGATCCTGCTTGAGGACGGCGATACGTTCGCCGGGGGTAATCTCAACGGTGCCTTTGGTCGGCTCGATTTCGCCGGACAAAATGCGCAAAAGAGTCGATTTGCCCGCGCCATTGGCGCCGATAACCCCATAACAGTTGCCCGGGGTGAATTTCAAATTGACGTTCTTAAACAATGTCCGTTTGCCGAACTGCAAAGAAAGATTATTGGTGGTTATCATTTATGTGTGTCACTCTCGCTTTTGTTTCATCGCTTAAAACCGCCGCGCCGATTTTTTTGCGGCGGCAAACGATTCTTTTTGGGGGTCACTCGCGCAAAATGGCGCGGAAAATGCTCATCACGCTCTGCCCGTAACCGACGCCGGGAACTGCCCAGCGCCCGTTGAGGTCCGAATAACGGTTAAGCGTCCCCGCGCCGTAATATTCGCGCACCAAGTCATAGCGCGGATCGACGACGGGAAGCGTCGGGCGGCGCGTCGAAGCGTAGGCCAGCAAGTGTTGGATATGCGCTCTGACGCCAAGCTCCGCCGACGGGAAATAAGCGCCCTTCACCAACGTGCTGGTGGTGCCGAGTCCGCAAAAATTGTTTTGATCCGGCGTAACCGTGCCGCCGTAAGTAAAAAAGCCCGTTTCTTTCAACGCTTGCGCGAAGGCGACATCCGGACGAATCCCCTCGCGTTCGCCTTCTTCATAATAGTACGCCACAAGCTGCTTGGCGCTCACCTCGATATTGGGGCGCGGATTGCGGCTTATGAGATACTTGACGCATTGATCCTGCCGCGCCATAGGCGTGCCGATAATCGACTCGTCCATGCGCGACCACGTTTGCGGCACAACGACGCCGGGCGACTGTGTCGCGGGGAGCGTTTCGGCGGCTCCGTCATCGTTTCGCATCTGCTCTGCCCGCTCGTCAAGCGTCATCATTTTGTTTCGGCCGTCTTTGCCCACGGACACGGCAAAACCGTGCGCATCCCGTGTTTGAACTTTCGTTGCCGACTGCGTGTCGTAAGTATGCCTACCGGCGAACGCCGTCGAAAACGAAAATGCAAACACCGTCGCCCCGCAAAGCGCGGCAAATAAAACAAATTTATTGCGCATTGATGGCAATCCTCCTTCGGTAGATTAAAAACAATGCCATTCCTTACGTCAGCGCCGCATTAACGGCGGCGACAAGATTCGTCATGGTCACCGGCTTTTGTATGAACCCTTGATAAACAAGCTCCTCGGCTTCTTCAAAAAAATCGGGATCCTCCTCCGCCTCGTCCCCCGTAAAAATCACGGGGATATGGTGCAACTCCTTATCCATGCGCACGAATTTCAGCAGGCGCAAACCGTTCACCAACGGCATTTCCACGCTCGTTATCACCAACTGTATTTCCTCGTTGCGCAAAATCTCCAACGCTTCGATGCCCGACGATACGGCAATAACCTCCTGCAGGAACGCCTCGTTTAGCATACTCTCCGTTTTGTAAAGAGACGCCTCGTCATCGTCCACCAGCAACACGGTACTCACGGCGCTGTAGCGTATGTACTTTTGCACCCGTGCCAAAAACGTTTCCGGCAAGAAGGGCTTTTTTATGTAATCGCTAATGGCATACTGATGAAGTCTGGCAATTATTTCCGGAGTTGCTTTTTGCGAAAAAACCACTACGGGCAAATTGGCGTTCTTTTTGTCGGCGCGAACACCGTCAATCACTTGAAAGCCGTTGCAATAAGGCATATCAAGCTCCGTCAACAAAAGTTGCACCCGATGATTCTTCAGAAGTTCCAAGCCCTCGATACCGTTATTGGCAGTCAGCACCCGACAATGCAGATGCTTTTCCAACAACGTCTTGGCCATATCCAGATTAAACTTGTCCGGGTCAATCATAACGACAAAACTGCCCTGCTTGCCGTGTACGACCAATCCGTTTTCTTCGTCTTTGAACATATTGTTTTATGATACCTCGCCCATGCCGCCTTAGAAAAATACCGGCGACGGTACCACAAAACCCGATGCGCCCGCTTTTCTCATCGCAAAACGCGACGGAAAACGGCGCACCGGACACCCGTCATGTCGGTAAGGCAGCCTCAATCGCCGAAATGAGTTCCTGCGCTCTCACCGGTTTTGCGACAAAACCTTGAAAGCCCAATTCTTCGGCTTCATCCGTAAAATCAGGATCTTCTTCGTAATCCATGAAAATGACCGGCGTATTCTTGAGGCGTTTGTCCTCCCGTACAAAAGTAAGCAGGCGCAAGCCGTCGATTAACGGCATATCCGTGGCCGACACGACAAGCTGAATTTCTTCGTTGCGCAAAAGCTCCAACCCTTCGATGCCCGACGAAACAGCCAAAATCTCATGCGGGAAACGCTCGCTCATAATATTGGCGGCGCGTTCCAAATCGCGATCGTTGTCATCGACGACCAAGAGCTTGTATGTCTCGCCTTCGGGCACATATTTAGCGACGCGGTTTATAAGCTCGTCCGGCACAAAAGGTTTTTTGATGTAGCCGATTATGCCATACTGCGCGGCGCGCAAAATATTTTTCTCGTTGGCGGCTTTTGTGAATATCAGTACGGGAACATCTTTCAAAGCGTCCTCAAGACGCATGGTCTGCAACACTTGAAAGCCGTTGAAATACGGCATCTCAAGCTCAAGGAGGACCAACTGCACCTGCCGGGTGCGCAAAATTTCCAAGCCCTGCACGCCGTTGTTGGCGGTAAGCACCCGACACTTCAATCGTTTTTCCAAAAGCGCCTTCGACATATCTATGTTCATTTCGTCGCTGTCGATGATTAAGACGGCATTGCCGCGGACTTTTTTCCTGTCCACCGAGGATGCGAGATTTTTCATATTTCTCGTACCCCCCCCCCATTTATTTTGGACAAAGCAGCATTTTTATCAGTCATTATCCATTCCCCCATGCCTTAATACCTGCCGAGCCACACCACAAGGACAGCCAACGCCGCCGCAAAAACAACCGGCCACGTCAATTCCCGTTGTCTGCCGCTCATTATTTTCAAAACGACATACAAAACCAACGCCGCGCCCAAGCCCAACGCCGCATCATGCGCCAAAGGAAACGCCAAGAGCAAGACGACACCCGCCGCTTTCTCCGCCAAATCCCCCAGCCACAAACCGCGTATGCGCATAACGAGCATTACGCCCGACGCAATAAGCACCGGCGCAAACACCGC
>CAJORE010000153.1 GCA_905236595.1 uncultured Selenomonadaceae bacterium
GGGTCTGGTGAAAGGCGAAAAACTGGCCGACTGCGCGGTAAAGGCGGCGCAATTCATCGAAAAGGCCATCCGCTTTGCCGAAGAATTGAATTTGCCGTGGAACTACGGTCTGCCCGTCGAGGAATATCTGACGGAATTAAAATGACGCGGAGGAATTTTTTTTGATAGTCTACGCAACCCATAAAGGCGGCAGGTACCTGCCCTTGGCCGTTAGCCTTCAAGAACAACCGACGGGCGTGCGGAATCTTTACGTCAATATCACCAATCAATGTGATTGCGCCTGTGTTTTTTGTTTGCGACACAAAAAGCAGATGGCCGAGACATCTTCGCTGTGGCTGAAGCGTGAGCCGACGGTGGCCGAAGTGCAAACGGAACTTCTCGCGGCACCGTGGGATTATATTGCCGAGGTAGTGTTTTGCGGCTTCGGCGAACCGACAATGCGCCTTGCCGAGCTTACGGAACTGTTGAAATTCGTTCGCGAAAAATTTCCGACGCACAAAACGCGCTTAAATACGAACGGCCTTGCCGAACTCCATTGGCAAAAGGATGTGGCGCCTCTGTTTGCGGGATTGCTTGATACGGTGTCCATAAGCCTCAATGCCTCAAGCGCCGAGCGTTACTTGGCCTTGACCCGCGCCAAATACGGCATGGAATCCTTTGACGGAATGTTGCGCTTTGCCGAACATTGCAAAACGTACATACCGAATGTGATATTGACGGTGGTTGACAAAGTGGAGAACGCCGCCGAAATCGAAAAGTGCCGCGCCATTTGCCGTGAACGGGAATTAACGTTGCGTGTCCGCGAATACGAGGACAGTTAAACCGTTTCTTGCCCCCATAAACCCGTTTTCGTAACCGGGAGCCTCTGAAAACTGGCTCTTTTCCGCGCCTTCGGCACGAAAAAAGGCGACGGATAAACGGTTTTTGGAGATGCCCAACCGTAAATAAACGAAGTTTGTAGAGTTGCCTGTAATAGACAACCCGATAAAAGAATAACGAACAACCATGAAAAAAAATCAATGCATAGTCGTGCCGGTGGACGGATCGGAGACTTCGATACAAGCCATGGACACGGCGTTGGAACTTGCGCAAGCGACCGGCGCAAAAATAATTTTCCTCCACGCCGCTTACTTTGACAGCAGCACCGACGATGACGCCGATTCGTGGTTGCCGGAAGGCCCGGTAACCGAGTCGGTGGGCGACATAATGGAAGATGTGCGCCGCGTGGTGAAGGAACGTCTGCCCGCAAATATCAACGCCGCATTTGCCGAGCGTACCGGCGACCCGGCAACAGTCATTGCCGAATTTGCCGCCGCCGAACAGGCAGGGCTTATCGTCATCGGAGCGCGGGGGCTTTCAACCGTCGAAGGCTTCTTGCTGGGCAGCGTCAGCCAAGAAGTAATGGAAACAGCAACTTGCGCCGTGCTCATCATAAAACAAAAACGACAGGAGGAGGCATTCTCATGATAAAAAATATTTTGGTGCCCGTCGATGGGTCGGAGTGTTCGGATCGCGCCGTCATCGAGGCCATTGCCATGGCGGAGTATTGCGAAGCCAAGTTATCGTTTTTGTACGTTGCCAACATCAATCAGCTGGCCATTAACGCTTATTTGTCCGACGCTATTTTGGATGCGGTGACGAAAGCGGGAAAAGTTATTTTGGATCGCGCCATGGAAACCGTGCCGACGGGCATCCCCAAGGAAGCTTATTCGGAAACGGGAGCGCCCGCCGTCGTTATCATGGATTTCGTCGCCGAACATAATCCGGACATGATTATAATGGGGTCGCGGGGCTTGGGACTCGTCAAAGGCGTGCTTTTAGGAAGCGTCAGCCAATATGTTGTCGAGCAGAGCAAATGCCCGGTAATGGTGGTCAAGTAGCAGTGGGCAAGGGCGAAAAATTATGGCGCACCTGCCGGTTGATGATTAACGGCAGCGAACACAAGGTTCTTTACCACGAGGAAACGATTAACTATTTGTTTTTGCCTTTTTTGCGGCGCATATCCTCGATGCAAAAACGATTGGGCAGACGGTTGGTCGTCTACATTGTTGCGCCGCCCGGTGCGGGCAAGACGACGCTGTCCCTGTTTTTGGAAAAACTGTCCGCCTCGTCGCCCGGCGTCGTCGGCGCACAGGCGCTGTCCCTTGACGGCTTCTTAAAAAGCGGCGAATATTTGGAGAACACTAAAATCGAGCGGGACGGCAAAATGGTATCTCTTGCCGCTTTGCGCGGTTCCCCCGAGACTTTTTACGTCGATAAACTGTCAGCCAAATTAGCCACGTTGCGCGATGCGGATGTACGTTGGCCGATTTACGATCGTCGCCGCCGCGAAACGGTGGATGATATAAAGCCCATCCGCAAAAAAATCGTTTTGGTCGAAGGCTGTTGGCTGTTATTGCGCGATCCGCCTTGGCAAAACGTCCGAAAGCAAGCGGATTTTGCCCTCTTTATCACCGCCGCTCCGCAACTTTTGAAAGAGCGGCTCATTGAACAAAACATCGCCATGGGCAAAAGTCGCGCCGCCGCCGAAAAATTTTACAACGACGTCGACCGCCGCAACATTGATTTGGCGCTTGCCAGTTCTTGGGCGGCGAACGAAACGTGGGAGATCCTGCCCGACGGCGATTACTTGCTGAAAGCCGATGCCAAAAAGCCGTTAAATATTGTTGATCGCAAAGCCTTGTGGAAAAAAGCGCCGCCGGTCACGGCGGACGAATTTACCGTGTGGCAAAATCTGTACCACAAAATGATGACCGGTGCCGACGCCGGTTCAAATGATGCGGCATACGCGCAAGGCTACGGCGAAGGATTGTCCGCCGCACGCACGGAAATTATCCGCCGCCTGTTTATGACGGGCGGCATGACGCGGCAGGAGATAATGGCAACGTTCCAATTAAAGGAACACGAATTGGATAAAATTTTGCCCCGCGAACGGGGAACGGCGGACAAGCCTTTATGATAATCGGTTGTCAATAAATTTTGCGGCTTTTTCCCTCTCCTTTTTACTTTGATTGCTTTTTTAATAACACTTCCTAACTTTGAGAGCGAGGCATCATTATGGAATCATGGGGCGGACAAAGCGCCTTGTTGGTTTTCTTGACGTTATGCACGGTAATGTCCTTATACGGTTGTCGGCATTTTTATGCGTTATGGCGAAGCGAAGAAAAGCGGCGCAAACGACAAGCAACGATATTGGATGCCGCCGAAGCCAAATATTTTTATTACGAAGCAGAGGAAGATACCCTCACTTTGTCACCGGCCACAGCGGCAATGTTCGGCATCGCGGAAAAAATCAACGAATATTCCACGCTGAATCGAAACACTATGGCGCACGAAGAACGGATTCGTCTGAAAAATCTCGATGCCATGGCAGCCGAAGGAAGCGACGGCAAAGAATTGCGCATATTTCGTCGCGACGTGGGCGCACCGGGAATTTTTCGCGTGGTCAGCCGAACTTTTTCGGACGAAAGCGGTCGCGCCGAATTGATAATGGGCGTATTGCTTGACAAAACCGCCGCCGCCGCCAACGAAGCTCAAGCGGCGGCCATGGCGCAAACCGACGATTTGACGCACATATATAATTCCGCCGCCGTACGCGGGCTTATCCGCGACCGTTTGGCCGCCTACGACGGCAAAGAATTGGCGGCGTTTGCCATCGTCAATATTGATGGCTTCAAAGACATCAACAACAAATTGGGGCATCAAATCGGGGATAAAGTTTTGCTGGCTGTCGCTTCGACGCTGAAAGAAATTTTGCGTAGCAATGACTACGTCGGCCGGTTGGGCGGCGACGAATTTTGCGTTTACTTCACGAAAATCCCCAATGCCGATCTAATGCCCAGCATTTGCGAACGCATAAACAAACAGGTTACTAAGCACGCGGCCAACGAAAATATCGACGCGACAGTCACCGTCAGCATAGGCTGTACCGTGGTAAAGGTCAAGGATGATTTTAAGGCGTTGTACGGCAGAGCCGACCAAGCTTTGTATCACGCCAAGGAAAACGGACGCAACGGTTATTGCGTGGAACAATGATATTTGCAAAAAAAAAAACGAACGGCTCGCCCGACAAGCGGACGAACCGTTCATTTTGTCTGTTAATGATTGCTTTTCCTATGCCAACCTCGCCATAGAAACTTCGTCGCGACCCAACCATTCTTCGACGGCCTCGCGCTCCGACAAATCAAAGCTGTCGGAATACGCCTTGAAACCCGAATGTCCCGAAAGCTTAGCCGCCTTGGTGAACTGTTTTACGCGAACGGGAATGTAAACATCTTCCATCCACTGCGAATAAATCCTGGTTTTCATGATGACCGCGCTCCTTTTCGTTGCTCAAAACAAGTCGATTAAAATACCCTTCCACGGCACATTTTAACCTTTTGAGCATTTGCAATCCATTGGCTTTGTCGTTTCACTTGCCGCAAAACTCGCCGCAACACGCGCCAAGTTTCTCTTGCGCCTTCATCATCATTATCGGATTTTCGGACGGAAAACTTAAGTATAATCCGCAAGAACTCCGTCGTCCCGGCTATCTGCCCGACGGCTTCGTCCGCTTGCATGGCAATTATATGATACAATTACGGCGGTTGTCAAGGTTTTTTTTTGAATTTTTGGTACATTTTGAACAATAATTATCGTCCCTACCCGGGGAGCAAACGCCGACTTTGCGTTTGCTCCCCGGGTTTTACAGTTCGCGTTGCAAGGACGAATTATGCAGTGTTTCCTTAAATCAAAATGCCCTCTTAAGCTTGAGTTGCGCCGTTACGCCGTGTTGTGCGCCGACGTAGCCAACCAAGCCCAGGTCAAGCATTACCGGCGAATGTTCCGTGGGTATTATTTGAAGTCCCAATTCTATCATACCGCTGTGTCCGCTCAAACTTGATTTGCGCGTTTGCCAATTTTTGTAGCTTGCGTGTGTTTCCCCGGATATTTCGTACAGGTACGCCAACCCGGAATAAAGCCGCTGATGCTTGCTCTTGTTGCGAACAAACCGCGTCCCGAGCCGAAGTTGCCCGCTGTCCGTTGCGTCAAAGCCGTAGGTTTCGCCGCTTGTCAGTTGAGCGCTCACCTTATTGATATGGCTGTGGGAATAAATCCCGTACAAGTCCATGATGTTCCTTTTGTCAAGATGCTTGCGCCAACCCAAATGCACATGACCCGACCACACGGGTACATCCTCGTCGTAGGCGGCATGGGCAAAGGTGTCGCCGATCGCAAAGTTATCGGTGGAAAAAGTGGTGTTCATGCTCCCGGCGCGGAAACTGCCTTCATAATAAAAACCGTTGTTTTGCATCTGGCGGCCGATGAAGCCCGCCGCCCAATACTTTGAATTGCCGCCGCCGGAAGTGCCGTCCTGCAAATAGCTGTGGTAGCTGTCTTGCCCATAATCAAAGACGGGGGCAAAAACAAAGCGTCCGTGTTTCGTCACGATGGAACGCGCCATACCGACGTTTATGCCGCCGTTCTTGCTGTCAAGCGTCGAGCCGTGACCCGTCTTGTAGTGCATCGTGCCGCCGCCGACATTGGCTATCGGTTCAAAGAGCGTGGTAGTTGTTATGTCCCGCGCCTCCACTTCGTCCGGCGGCAACCAGTTGATAAGTCTGTCCGTACCGCGGTCAAGCAGGCTCACGCCGTCAAGCAAACCATGGTTAAGTATCTCCGTTTTGGAGTTGAAGGTTTCGCCTTTGATGGTGGCAATAATATCGTTATTGCCGGATTTGGACGGCGTGGCGGTGTAGACGGAGGACACGCCTTCGGTTAAGAGGGCGTAGCTCGTGCCGTTTGTCGTTACGCCGTTGTCATTATGAAGCAAGGTTACGGTATCGCCGTTGTTGAGGCTCGTTGTGTTCGCCGCAACCCCCGCTTTTATGGTCATGTTGCTCAAATCCGTGCCGCTTGAGTCCGTCAGCGTAAGCATGGTTGCGCCGTTCACCGTGCCGCCGGGTATCGTGAAATTCAGGTTTTGGAAGTAGCCGATATTCTTCGCCGTGATGCCCGTTGCCGATACATTGAGCGTATTGCCGCTTGATGTGCCGTTTTCGGTGTAACCGCCGTAGATATTGGCCGCCGAAAGATTAGGACTGCCGCTTATGTTCACCGTGTTGTCGGTGGCGTTGCCGTTGTAGCTAAGCCCCGCATAAACGTCACCCGTCACCGTGCCGCCCGTAAGCTCCACCGTGTTGCCCGTCGCATCGCCGTCTTGGGACAAACCGCCGATGACGTTGCCCGTCGCCGTCGAACGGGCGCTAAAATCGGCAAGGTCGTAGGAATTCCACCAACCGCTCGTGTCGATAAGGTTTGCCGAAGTTGCGTTGCCAATCGTGCCGCCGCTTATCGTGACTTTGTTGCCGCTGGCCGAAGTCGTGCCTTCGCCGCCGACAATTTTTTGCGCCGTGCCGCCCGATACGTTGACGGTGTTGTTTTTGGCGTTTTCGGCGTTATGCCCGCCGAAAATTTCATTGACCGTGCCGTTCGTCAGATTGACGGTGTTATTCGTGGCGTCACCCGTTACGCCGCGCCCGCCCATGATTTCGTTATCGCCGACGTCGCTGTCGGCGATAATGCCGCCGTAGGCCGCGTTACGGTTGCCGTCATAGTCGGTGGACGTGCCGTTGATGATATAGTTGCTGTTGTTGATGATGATGACGTTGTTGTTTGCCCCATCGGGAGGGAGGACAGGGTCAACGGGAACAACGGGGTCAACCGGCGTTGTGCCTTCGCCGATAATGGCCACTATGCTTGTATCGTCGGCTTTCTGCACCGTTAAGTCATAGCTTGTCGATACGCCCTCGGTGAGTGTTCCGTAAGTAGTGGTGCTGTCGGTGGTGATGCCGTTGGCGTTTTTGATAAGGGTATAAGTGCCGTCGCTAAGGGTCACACCCCCTTGAACCCCGGCTTTTATCGCCGTATTGGTAAGGTCGGTTGTGCCATTGGTTAAGGTTAGAATAGGCGTTGCGGTTACGGTTGTTGAAGGCAGGTAGAAATTTATGTTTTGGAAATAGCCGATATTTTGTGCGGATATATCGGACGTGTATATGTTTAACACATTGCCGGAGGAATTACCCGTTTCGTACGAATACCCTCCATATACTTGTGCATTGCTTAAATTCGGACTGCCCGATATGGAAACAATATTGTTAGTAGCATTATTCTCAGCACAGCCACCATATATTGCTCCGTTGATAACACCGCCGCTTATTTCAACGGTATTTCCAACTGCATTTATACCAGAACCACCACATATAAATGAAC
>CAJORE010000154.1 GCA_905236595.1 uncultured Selenomonadaceae bacterium
AGCACCACTACGCTTCGTCGTCATTCCTTGTCTGCCGAAAAAATCCCTCGGCAATGGCACGAACTCATTTATGCAGTGTTTCCTTAGCGTTTCGGAAATTTTGCTTTGCCGATATGCGGTGGCAAAGTTTTTTTGCCCTTAGACTGTACAACGGCAAGCGTGCCTGTTATACTTACACGGTGATAACGGCATTTATTGAGGTATTGACCATGAAGCGAACCGGCATTATGACTGCGATTTTGTTGCTTAATTTTTCGGTGGGCGAAGCTTTTGATTTGTCGCTTGCCGATGCGTTAAGCATCGCGCTCAACAACAACACCGCCCTGAAGATTACGCAAAAGGGCGAGGACAGCGCACATTTTGCTTTGAAGCGCGCCAAAGGCAACAAAGGATTTTCGGCAACGGCTTCTGATAATTTGCAGACGAGCAAGACCAATGGCTCAAAGCGCCAAGACGGCAACCGTTTGGGTGTGAGCGGTTATTTGCCGATATACAGCGGCGGCAAAAACACCGCCAACGTCGATTCGGCAAAACTCGGCGTCGATATTGCCGCGCTGAATACCGCACGCGAACGCGAAAATTTGCGCTACGATGTAATCAAGGCGTATTTTGATATTTTGGAGGCGAAAAAAACCGTTGCGGTAAACCAAGAATCGGTTGATAATTATGCGGCGCACTACCAAAACGTGAGCGATTTGTTTGCGGCGGGAGCGAAAGCGAAAATCGACGTGTTGCGTTCCTCCGTCGAACTGTCCAACGCTCGGCAAACATTGATAAAATCGCAAAGCGTTTATGACGTGAATACGGCGACACTTAAAAATTTATTGAACGTTCCCGGCAACGAACCGCTTAATTTGACCGACGATTTTTCTTTTGCCGCGTTCGTGCCGTCAATGGATGAGTGCATAAATTATGCGCTTAACAATCGCAAAGATTTGGCCGTTGACGAGTATACGATAAAACAAAAGGATCTCGCCGTTACCGCCGCAAAAGCGGAGTGGTTGCCCGGCGTCAGTCTCAGCGTGGGGCTTAGCGAGTCCGACACGATTCATCCGTCAAGCGACAACTCGCGCAGTGCGTCGGCGGGCGTTGATGTCAGCTGGAATATATTCGATTCCGGCGTGACGCGGGCGAACGTTGATTCGGCCAAAAACGATTATGACGTTGCGGTTCTCAATTTGCAAAAGGACAAGGAGAACATCGAATTGGCCGTACGCACGGCATACCTTAATATGCGAGAGGCGGAAAAGCGTTTTCAATCGACGTCGGACGCTGTGCAGGAAGCGGAGGAAGATTTTTTCATTGCGCGGGAAAAATACCGGTCGGGCGAGGGCATTATGCTTGACATTATCGACGCTCAACTTGCGCTTTCGACGGCCAAGCTGAACTATATCGGCGCCCAATACGATTATGCCCGCTACAAGGCGGAACTGGAAAATGCTATGGGCTTGCCCGTGGAATAATTTTTGGGGAGGTATTTTATTTTGCTTAAGGCAATCGGTCAAAAGTATCAAGAAACGGCACTTATCAAACTTATTGCGGCGGGGCTGGTCATCGGCATCGCCATTGCGCTTTTTATTCCGGATCTTATTCCGATCGTCAGCGTTTTCGGTGATTTGTTCGTAAAAGCCCTAAAAGGCGTCGCGCCCATTCTGGTTTTCATCTTGGTCTTAAATGCCATGGCGCAAAAAAGCGCCGACGCCGGCGCCGCCATGAAACCTATTGTGCGCTTATATGTCATCGGCACGTTTTTGGCATCTTTGGTTGGCGTCAGCATGTCCTTTTTGTTCCCGACGACGCTCAAATTGACCGTCAACGATGCGGAAATCGCGCCGCCGTCGGGTATCGTCGAAGTTTTGCATAACCTTGTTTTGAGCGTTGTGGATAATCCCATTCACGCGCTGACGACGGCAAACTATATCGGCATTTTGGCGTGGGCGATTTTGGCGGGGTTGGCTCTTCATGCGGCAAGCGACGGAACCAAGACGCTTCTGGCCGATTTTGCCAAAGCAATTACCAAGATTGTCGGTTGGGTTATCCGTTTTGCGCCTTTCGGCATAATGGGTCTGGTGGCGACGGCCATCGGCGAAAGCGGTGTCGAGGCGCTTATCGGCTACGCCAAATTGCTGGCGGTGCTCATGGGGGCATTCTTTGCGGTCGCCCTCATTATGAATCCGCTCATCGTGTTTTTTTTCCTGCGGCGCAATCCGTACCCGTTGGTGCTTACAACGCTGAAAGAAAGCGGCATTTATGCGTTTTTCACGCGCAGCAGCGCGGCGAACATTCCCGTCAATTTATCGCTTTGCAAACGCTTGGGGCTTAACGAGGATGTGTACAGCATTTCCATTCCCCTGGGAGCGACGATAAATATGAGCGGCGCCGCGATAACGATCGCCGTTTTGTCGTTGGCGGCCGCCAATACGGTTGGCGTTGACGTCGATATGCCGACGGCGTTGCTGTTGTCGATTATAGCGACGGTCGGCGCTTGCGGTGCGTCCGGCGTGGCGGGCGGGTCGCTTTTGTTGATTCCCGTCTCTTGTGCGTCCTTTGGTATCGGCAGTGATATTGCCATGCAGGTGGTGGGCGTCGGCTTTATTATCGGCGTGTTGCAGGATTCTTGCGAAACGGCGCTTAATTCGTCCGGCGACGCGTTGTTCACCGCTACGGCGGAGTTGACCGAAAAAGCCAAAGCGGGTACGCTTACCGACGCGGATTTGGTCGTGAAAGATTGACGGA
>CAJORE010000155.1 GCA_905236595.1 uncultured Selenomonadaceae bacterium
AGCGTTTCCTTAAAAGTAGTTGGTCATTTTTTGATTTCAAAACAAACGACTTTGCTTTTCCCCGCCTCAAGAACGGAGAAAATAAATGTTGTCGTTTGCTGTAGGATAAAATTGCGTCGTAATTTTATTACGGGGGGCATACTGTATGGCTGATGAGTTGGACAAAGAACTGCTGACAGTCGGTAGCAGAGATGCCGGTTATTTATTCGAATTCAAACCGGGTGCCGGCGTTTTTTTAACGGTATATCCGGCCAATGAGGGCGAAGTCAAATTTGAATTGTCGGATATGCGGCAAATTTTGCAAGATTATAGTGTCCTTGACTACGATATTGCCCATTTGTCCCGCATAGTACGCGAAGCCTCGGGAAGATCATACAAGCTGTCCGATGTGTTTGTCGAACCGAAAAACAAACGAAAATACGGCAGAGAAGCCGACGATGACGACCAGGATGCTCCCATGCCTCCCGGCGAAGACGAGCGTTATGCCAACATTATCGTCGATATAAGCCGCGACCGCATGGTTGCCCGGGTGCGTTACGACACAAAAGCCGGTTCGCGGTTGCCGACCCCCGAGATGGTTCTTGATGCCATGCAAGCAAAAAAAGTCGCTTACGGCATCAAAATGCAAAATATCGAAGAGGGCGTCAAAAGCTTAAGCCCCTTCGTTGTCGCTGAGGGCGATCCGCCGGTACACGGCGAAAACGCCCGCATTGAACGACGTTTTGAACTCGGCGTAAAGGGTCGTCCCGTCGTTGTCGAATATGACCGCGTTGATTACAAAAACCTAAACTTGTTCGTATTGGCCAAGAAAAATGATGTCCTGGCGGTGCGCATACCGCAAACCAAAGGCACGCCGGGAAAAAACATTTACGGCGATCGCGTACCCGCTCGCGACGGCAGACCCGTTCCCTTGCCGCAAGGGAAAAACACGCAGATCATCGGCGAAAACGAACTGGTAGCCACCATTGACGGACAAATAGTCGATACCGGCCGCATAATAAGCGTTGATCCGCATCTGGTGTTAAACGGCGGTGTAGGCGTTGCCACGGGGAACATCAATTTTACGGGCAGCGTCGAAGTAAAGGGTGACATCGCGGCCGGTTTCAAAGTAAAAGCCACCGGCGACATAAATGTCTCGGGCGTAATAAACGGCGCCATGGTTGAAGGGCGCAATATTTACGTTTCGGGCGGCGTCAACGGCATGGATCGCGCTAAAATTGTCGCCGAAGAAGATATTCGGGCGGCGTTTTGCGAAATGGCGGACTTGCAAGCCAACCGTGATATTTATATTTCCGACGTTGCATTACATTCGCAGCTCCGTGCCGGTCGGAAAATCATCATGGAAGGGAAGAAAGGCCAAATAATGGGCGGGCGCGCTATGGCCGGCGAAGAAGTCCAAGCCCAATATATCGGCAATGCGTCGAACATAATTACACGCGTTTCGGTCGGCGTCGATCCCAACACCCAAAGAAAGTACAAAGAGGCGTGTATTCGATTCAAGGAAACAAAACAGCGCTTGGAACAAATCACCAAGACGCTGAACACCTTGGGGAAGATAGATATAAGTCGCTTGCCGGAGAATCGTATCGCCCAGATAAACGAATTGACCCGTTCACAGTTTCCGTTAGCCGGACAGATGCGCCGCGACGAGAAACTTATCGCACAGCTCAACGAAGAATTGGCGGTAATGCGGAACGGCCGCATCAAGGTCAACGATACCATTTACGCCGGGGCGCGAGTCATAATAAATTCCGTGGCCAAAAATTTCTATTCGGATGCCAAACATTGTACTGTTTCGGTAGTGGATGATGTGGTGACAATCGGTCCTTATTAAAAAAGGCAGGCGATAAACATGGACATAACGCCCATGAGTATGCAAATGGTTATCCCGCGTGCGGCGGACGCAACACAGGTGCAACACAATTTGAATCATGCGGCGGCGGCGCAACACGACTTTGAAACCATGCGCCAAAAGGAAGCGGCCAAGCTAAAAGAACAGCAAGTCCAAACCAAAGATAATGCCGATGAAGCGCGCATAAAAGACGATCCCGATCGCCGCGAACGCCAAGGCGCATACAACGGCGGCAAACGGCGTAAAAAAAATCCCTTCGCTTTTGACGAAGTTGAAGAGCCTAAAGAGGTTTTCGCCGTCGATCCGGCGCGGGGACATCATTTGGATATTGCAATGTAACAAGCAAGACCATAAATTACGGCAGACCTTTTTCGGTCTGCCGTAATTTGTAACGGGGGTATTTACCGTGATTATGGAAGTGTTGCTCGTCATAATCGTTATCGGCACATTGCTGTTGTTGGCGGTACGCATCTCCACAAGAAAACGCGATAAAGCCGATACGGAAGAAATACGCCGTGCCACCGACGTTATGAAAAAAGAGTTGGAACGCACGGGCAATACAATAATTACGCGCATCGGCACGCACGTAAACAAACTCGAACGGCTTCTCACCGCCGCACAAACGGAAAACAATCGTCTCTTGTCCGGCGCGGACGAAGCAACAAGTTTAAGGGATTCGTTGCAAAAACTTATTGCCGAAGCGCGTGCCGTATCCGAACAACTTGCCGAACAACAACGCGCTTTGCGATTTTACCAAACGATGCCGCCTTACGGAAATGCGGCGCCGCCCATCGTTGTACCGCCGCCGCCTGTTGCCGACAATAATGCGACGCGCCCGGCGGCGGTATCAAGTTTTGATTCGTTGCTGAAAAATTCTCTGCAACAACAAACGGTGAGCGACGATGATTATGACGAATACGACGATAACGTTAATTTGCCAACCGAAAAAACCGCCGTGCCTTTGGCACACTTAGCCCAAGACACGGCACGACAAAGCCCGCCTACAGATAACGATGACGATGATAACGAATATGATGAAGAAGGTTACGACACGGATGACGACGACGATGACGACAATACCGTCAACCTTATCGGCAACGATTCCGATGCCCGTCGCCGCGCCCAAAATCTTCTCGCCAAAGGGTACGGCATAGACGAAACCGCTCGTGAAACGGGGCTTGGACGCGGCGCGGTGGCGCTTATGAAAAAGATGATCAAACGCTAAAAATACGGCGGCAATATCGCATGATGCACACGATATTGCCGCCGATTACTTATGCCCGGTCTGCCGCCAGCGATAAGGTTTTCCTTAGCTTACCAAACGAACAGTCCGACCAGTCCCGCCGACAAGAGCGACACCAAGATGCCGGAGAGCATAATATACTTAACGTTGCCGGCAATAAGCTCAAAGGTTTCCCTGTCCACTATGTCACGGTACACGCCGGTGATAATGCCAATGGTGCCGAAATTGGCAAAGCTTGTGACAAACGCCGTCAACACCGCTTGCATATGGCGGCTGTATTCGGAGACGTGAGGTTGCGCGGAAAGCATGACCACAAATTCGTTCGTGACGATTTTGGTTCCCATGAATTGCGCCACGGTAAAGGCTTCGGAACTGTCCAATCCCAAGAGGAAGGCAAAGGGGAACATTATCGTGCCGAGAGCGTTCTCCAAGGTGAACATCGGCGAAATATTCATAAGCACTTCGTCGATAAGATTGACAAGCGCGACAAAGCCGATGACCATGGCGCACACAAGCATGACAACGTGTCCCGCGCCGATAATCGAGCCGTTCAAAAACGAGAAAAACGGTTCGCGTTTGTTTTCGCCGCCATCCAATTTTTCAATGGTGTCCTCTTCCGCTGTCACCTTAACGGGGTTTAGAATATTGACAACGGCCAAAGCGTTGACAATGTTCATCGGCAACGCCGTCAAAACAAATTCGGCGGGCATCATCTGGGTGTATGCGCCGACACACGCCGCCGACACGCAGCTTATGCTCATCATGGAAATGGTAAGGTTACGGGCGCTTTTCATACGCGAAAGCTGCACGCGGGAAATAGGTATCGCCGAGGATGCCCCCAAGAACATCATTTCAATGGCAAATACCGACTCGAATTTCGGTTGCCGCGTGATAAACGCCAAACCGCGGCCGATATTTTGCAAAACAAACGGCAAAATGCCCGTGTAGGTCATAATATCAAAGAGCGGGATAATCATGAGAAGCGGCAAAAGCACCGAAGTGAAAAAATTCATCTGCGGCACGTTCACCCAATCGGGGAACGCAAAAGCGATGCCCTTATAGGAAATATTGAGAACCCACACGAAACCGTCGGCGGCAATGCTGACCATTTCGCGCCCGACGGGGAACTGGAGCAAGAACCACGCTATAAAAAGATTAAGCCCGAACAAAACGCCCACGGCTTTCCAATCAATCGCCTTGCGATCGCGGGATAAGGCGTAGCCGATGCCAATAAATGCGGCTATGCCGATGATATTTATTACGAGATACATTATAACAACTTCTTTCACAGTCCAAGCGGCAATTCTTCGTCACACTCGCGACGAAGAATTGCCGCCGATTTTTTTATAAATCTTTGTCGGAGAAAGCGAAGGGCAACAATTCTTCCAAGGTCACCACTTTGGTATTTCCCTTCATATTGGTCATTATTATTTTGGGTATGCGAAACTCCGCCATCACCTGCCGGCAAGCACCGCAAGGCGAGCAAGGATCTTCGGTATCGGCAACGACGGCAATGGCGACAAGTTTCGTTTCGCCCTCGGACACCGCCT
>CAJORE010000156.1 GCA_905236595.1 uncultured Selenomonadaceae bacterium
AGCGTTTCCTTAAAAAGGCCAAGGCACCGAGCGTCATCGCCGCCCTGACGGAATAGGAGCCGTTCGTCACAATTCCTTAAAAGCCCGCCATGACGAGAATTTTTTCGCACAAAGCGGCAAAATCCATTCCCGCCGCTTTTGCGGCATCCGGAACAAGAGAAGTCTCCGTCATGCCCGGCACGGAATTGACTTCGATGACGAAAGGCACCTCATTTTCGTCAAGCATCATATCAACCCGCGCCACACCGACACAACCGCACAACAAAAAAGTCCGCTCCGCCAACTCTTTTACCTCGGCGGTTTTTTCGTCCGTAAGCGGCGCGGGGACAATATGCGTCGAAGCACCCGCCGTATATTTGCTCGCATAATCGTAACGCCCGCTCTTTGTCGTTATTTCAATCACCGGGAGCGCTTTGGCCTTCTTCTCGTCGCCAAATACCGCCACGGTAAGCTCGCGTCCTTTGACGAAACTCTCCGCCAAAACCTCATTGTCGTAAGCGAACGCTTGCGACAATGCCTCCGGCACATCATCGGCCTTTTCCACGATATAGACACCGATGGACGATCCTTGAGTGGCCGCCTTTATAACAACGGGGAGCGTAAACTCGCGCAAAATTTCCGCCACGGCCGCCTCACGATCGTCGTTCTTACGATAGACGATATACTTGGGCGTCGAAACGCCTTCGGCAAACAACAATCGCTTGGTTGCCGCCTTGTTCATGGTCAGCGCCGACGCCAAAATATCCGAACCGGTAAACGGCACATCAAGCATTTTCAGCGCACCCTGCACAATGCCGTCCTCGCCGAATTTACCGTGCAAGGCGTTAAACACCATGTCCGGCCTTATCGCTTTTATGTCCTCGGAAAATGTGCGCGGATTTAATTCCAACGCTTCGGCATTATAGCCTTTGGCTTTAAGCGCCGCCAAAATTGCCGCGCCGCTTCGGCGGCTTACTTCGGCCTCCGTCGATGTGCCGCCCATTACGACCACAATTTTTTTTTCACTCATCAGGCTCTTTCTCCCAAAATTTTTACAAGCTCTTCGCCGGTTTTATAAATATCCCCGGCGCCCATGGTAACCACCATATCGCCATCCTCGACCATATCTGCGAGATACGGCGCAATATCGGCACGTTTTTCAATGTAAACGGGAGCCTTCCCCGTAAAATTTTTCACGTCGTAAAGGATCGTCGTGCCGTCAATACCGGGAATGGGCGCCTCACCGGCGGCATAGATGTCGGTCAGCACCAAAACATCGGCGGCATCAAACGCCGTGCCGAACTCGGTATGCAAAAGTTTCGTCCGCGAATAACGATGCGGCTGAAACGCGCAAATCAAACGACGCGGATTTGTTTCTTTCGCCGCCTCCAATGTCGCCGTAATTTCCGTAGGATGATGTCCGTAATCATCAACAACCCATACTCCGTTGACACGGCCTTTTGTTTCAAAACGCCGTTTGGCGCCGTGAAAATTGATAAGCGCCTCCGCCATTTGCGGAACGGTGAGAGAAAGCCGCAGTCCCGTCACAATGGCCGCCATAGCGTCCAAAATATTGTGCCGACCCGGTATGTTTATCGTGACGCGTCCCAAGTTTTCCGCCCCGTGCATAACGTCAAAACTCGTGCCTTTGCCGTTCATGTCAATGTTGGCGGCCTTATATTCCGCATCATGGTCAATGGCGTACGAATAAAACGGCGTCTTGATTTTTTCGGCAATCCCGCGCAAATTTTCGCTGTCAAAGCACAAAACGGCAAAGCCGTCATCTTTGACATTGTCGATAAATTCGGTGAACGCGGCGCGAATGTTTTCCATCGTGCCGTAATGATCAAGATGATCGTTTTCGACGTTGGTGACAACCGCAACATACGGTTTCAATTTTAAGAAAGACCCATCGCTTTCGTCCGCTTCGCTCACCAAATATTCGCTCTTCCCCAAAAGGGCATTCGTCCCCAAATCCGGCGACTGGCCGCCGATTATGACCGTCGGCGATAAGTTCAGCTCTTTCAGCATAACCCCCAACATGGACGTGGTGGTCGTTTTGCCGTGCGCCCCGGCAACGGCAATGCCCTGCTTGCCGTTAAGCAACGCCGCATTGATGTCGGAACGGTGCAACTTCGGTATTTTTAAGTCATACGCCGCCAATACTTCGGGATTGTCGAAGGGAATGGCGCTTGAAACGACTATGGCATCCGCACCTTTAACATTGTCGGCGTTGTGTTCACCGGTAAAAACTGTTGCGCCCGCCGCTTGAAGCGCAACCACGTTATCGCTTGACGCTTTGTCGGATCCCGTTACCTCTAAGCCCATCTCAAGCAAAATTTTTGCCAAAGCGCTCATACCGGCACCGCCGATGCCGACAAAGTGAATCTTTTTCAACCCTTCCAAACCTTTGAGCAATCTTTTTTCCTCCGCTATAAAAAGAAATACTCGCAAAACCGCCCGGCCAAACATTTGCCGCCCCGTAAAGGCGACAAATGTTTGGCGCCGAATTTCGGAGATTCCTAAGAATTTCAGCTGTTTCCGATATGTGCGGCAAACGACAGAATAATTTACGCTCAGTCTATAGGAAATACTGCATAATTCGTCCGCACCCTTGCCGGGTCTTTTTCCGGCATACTGCGTCATTCCTCCTCAGCGTAGCACCACTA
>CAJORE010000157.1 GCA_905236595.1 uncultured Selenomonadaceae bacterium
GGGGCTTGGCGTGGCTATGGGCAACGCCGCCGAAGAGATAAAACAGATTGCCGATGCCGTGACGCTCACTTGCAACGAAAATGGTGTGTTGGCGGCAATAAAGAAATATTTTTGACGGTGTTCCCATCCCATGATTTTGGGTGGGGCGTGTTGAATAAAAAACGGATTTGGTTACTGTGGTGTCAGAAAAAGGAGTGTCTTAACGGATGCTTAAGCCTTATGGCGTTGAAGAATTGCGCGACGGTCTGAAGGTCGGTCGCGATATTTTGAACGGTGACGGCGGCGTTCTTATTGCCAAAGGAAAAATATTGACGACGGAGATGATAAATTCGCTTCTTGATCGTCCGATTTTTTCCGTTTATATCGAAGAGGATGCTCCGCAAACCGAAAAGGAAATTCCCGGCAAAGAACATCTGTTGGATGATGCTTACGTCAATCGTTATGAATTGCTGTTTAATCGCTTGCAACTCTTTTACATTAACACTCTTGATACGGGCAAGGTCAACGAAGATGAACTGAACGCCATGGTTGACAATGATTTGCCACCGCTTTTGCCTTCTGCCGCCAAGGCCGTGTCGCAAATTCACAACATGAGTCGCGAGGGTGATTATACCGTTCATCATGTTTTGCACGCAACGATTTTGGCGGGGCTTATGGGGCAGTGGCTGAAGCTTTCCGCCGTCAAGCGGCGCGAGTTAATCGTCGCCGCATTGCTGATGGACATCGGCAAGCAGAAGATTTCCAAGGATATTTTGGAAAAGCACGGCAAACTGACGAATTCGGAACGCGCCATAATCGAAAAACATCCCGATTATGCCTATGACATGGTGAAGCACAGTTCTTTCGGGAACAATCAAAACATAATGTGCGGCATAACCCAGCATCATGAGCGGTGCGACGGTTCGGGCTATCCCAATCGTCTGAAAAAGAATAAAATATCCGATAACGGTCGTATTTTGGCGATCTTGGATATATATGACGCGATGGCTACCAACCGAGCGTATGCGCGTCGGCGTTCGCCCTTTGACGTATTCGGAGTTTTGTATGACGACATTTTGAGCGGCAAACTCGATACGGAGTTCGGCGTGTGTTTTTTGAAGAATTTGTGCCACGCCTTGAATGGTAATTGGGTAGGTTTGACCAACGGTGAGAAAGGGCGCATTGTTTACATTGACGAAAGTCGCGTGACGAGCTTGCCTATCGTGCAGACAACGAGCGGCAAATTTATCAATCTCAATACGGAGTCCGGCGTCAAAATTCAATCCATTTTGACGGCCAATGAAGTTGATTGACCGTTGAACAATCGGTATTTGCGGCAATTTTCGGCGCTTTGCGACGTACGCAAAAAATTATCCGTTGGCTGTCGTTGGTTTGTTAATGTCCGAGGCGACGACGGTAACAAATGATGTGCGTTAATCGTAAAACGACCGTTTGCATATAGGGGGATTTGCCGAAGATTATTTGTGAGCCGTTTGCCATGTCGTTGGTGCGGCAGACGGCAACACACAAACATTTTTGGGAATGCCCGTACAATTCTTTTATGTGTCAATAAAGAATTAAGGAGTATTTTGGAATGGATGTAATAGGACAAAGAGTGTCCCACGAGGTGTTTGGCAGCGGCGAAATCGTCGGACGGGAGAAGAATGGCGATATTTTGGTGTACTTTGCCAAGCTTGACGAGCAAAAACGTTTCCAATGTCCGGCCGCTTTTGGGCGCTATTTGAAGGCCGAGGATAAGGCTTTTGCCGAACAGATGAGCAAAGAGGGCGCCGGGATGCAAGCAGTCAGCTTTGATCCGGCGCAGATAAAATTGCCGCCCCGTGAAAATCCGGCGGAAAAAAATAAAGCCAATACTGCTTCAGTCAAGGAAAAAGAGGCCAAACCCGTTGTTAAAGATACAACCGAGCCTGTTCCGACGGAAACCGTTAAGCCGACACCGATTAAAGAGGTGCAAGAAAGCCATGCGGTTGCGGATACGGTAAAGAAAACGCCGGTTGCAGATGTTGCCCATACGCCGTCCGTTGCCGTAAAGGAGCAGACGGTCGAAAAAGAGGCGGCGGCGGCAAAGGAGCCGACAGCGCCGACAGAAAGTGTTGTTGCCGGTAAGCCGGTGACGAAGGAACGGGAAAAGATAAGCGCCGATGATCGGCATAGGCGTTATACCGCCCCGGAACGGGTGAAGGGTGTGCCGCAGACATATTTTGTTTTGCAGGGTGGTACATTTGCTTCAAGTTCTGCGGGAGGCTATATTTGGGCGCCGTATTCGCAAAACGATGGTGTTCATCAACCCTACTGGGATTCGCTTGAATATGTCGAGCCGGGTGACATCATTATTCATGGCGAAGGAGCGAAAATGAAAGCCGTAAGCTGTGTCAAGGCGCCTTTCCGCGAATCGGATAAGCCGGTGGAATTTGCCACCAAGACCAAGTTTACGGACAAGGGGCGTAAGATTGATTGCGAGTATCATATTGTTAAAAATCCCGTTCCGACCAAACAGTATCGCGATGACATAATTCGCTTGGTTGCCGGCAAACGATTTTCGCCGTTTAACAATTTGGGCAATGGGAATAATGGGTATCTTTATGATCTCGACGGGGAATTGGCAAAAATTTTTCTCGGTGCGCTTGTGGAAGCGAATCCCGAGTTGAAAGAAGTTCGGTTTATTGTTGATTATTTGAAGAAATGATCGGGGGCATCTCTGATAAAGGACGGCGAAGGGATTGAACATAGATGGTTTTGTCGTTTGCCGTGATCTTATAGAGTGCCTTTGGTTTAAGCGCAAAAAGCGCCCCTTAGCGATAAGGGGCGCTTTTTGCGGCTATTTTTCCACGAGCAACGACGCGGGATCGAAACCTAAGTCTTGGATAAAGTGCAACAACTCTTTGTCGTTAATCGCGGAATTTACGATGAATTTATCATCGGTTGAAAAATCAATGTCCAATGGTTTTTTCAGCACTTTGCGATCTTTGTTGGCGAAAATACAGATGATGGGACGATCCGTCTTCCCAAATTCGGTTTTGCGGACAATACCGTAGCCCAAAGATGTGGAGACTACGGTTCCTACCGGAAAAATGGCGACATTCTTGAAAAACAATCGCAAATATTCTTCGTCAAAATGGCCCGGTGAGCAGTTCACCATGATATGATGCGCCACCGAAGGGGCGTAACCTTTTTTGTAGGGGCGTTCGCTGGTCAACGCATCATAAACGTCGGCAATGGCGGCAATGCGTCCGTACGGGTGGATATTTTTGCCGGCGCGTTTGTCGGGGTAACCGCTGCCGTCCATTTTTTCGTGATGTTGACGGGCAACGATGGCGATGGTTTCGACGGCGGGAATTTTCATGGACAAAATCCGATCGCTGCCGGCGACGGGGTGGTTGCGAATTATGTCAAATTCCTGATCGGTGAGGCGGCTGGGTTTATTCAGTATGTCCGTGGGGACGACCGTTTTTCCCAAGTCATGCAACAAAGCCCCCAGCGTCAATTCGGAAATTTTTTCCTTGGGGAAGTCCAATAAATTGGCCAAGAGCGCCGACAACATTGCCACGTTTACACTATGGGCGAAGGTGTACATATCATGGGCTCTAAGGTCGGTCAGTTGCACCAGGTTGTTTTTGCGCTCGATGATGTCGTTGACGATTGTCGAGGACGCTTTGGTCAACGGTTCCGGGTCGAAGGTACCCTTTTTTGTAATTTGTTGAAAGACGTCGTAGACACGTTTTACCGCCATGGCACGGGTTTCGTCGCGCAAAACATCGTCGGGCGGCACCAAACCTTCGCCGGGGGTTGTGGAAACGACGTGGATGCCGCCGACGCCCAACTGTCGTAATTTTTCTATGTATTTGGAGGTCAAGCTCATGCCTTTGCTCAAGTAGCTTGCCCCGCTGGAGTTATATACGCTCTGCGCCACGATCATTCCTTGGCGCAACTTTTTTAAGGGAAGGTCAACCATTATTTATCAGCTCCTTTTTCGATTATACGTTCGGTCAAGAGCGTGTAGCGTTTTCGTTCGCGGTCATTCATCAATGCGGTGTTGAAGGCGGCGCGTTCACCTATTATTATAACAGCTTTTTTGGCACGCGTAACGGCTGTATACAGCAAATTTCGTTGTAACATGATGTAGTGGGCGCGAACCATGGGTAAAATTACAATCGGGTATTCGCTGCCTTGGCTTTTGTGTACACTTATGGCATAAGCCAAGGTAAGTTCGCCGATGTCGTTTTTCTCGTAAGTAACGGCGGTGTGTTCGCCGAAAGACACGACAATGCGTTCGCCGTCGGCTTGGGTTATAAATCCGATGTCGCCGTTAAAAACACCTTTGATGTAATTGTTGCGAAGTTGCATGACTTTGTCGCCGCAACGAAAAATCTGTTTGCCGATTGAGGTTTCGTCTTTGTTGGCGGCGGTAGGATTAAGTGCTTTTTGCAAAAGGCTGTTCAAGCGCGTTACGCCACATTCGGTACGGTGCATAGGCGACAGTACCTGTATATCGGTGTACGGCGAAAAGCCTTGTGAAGGGAATACCTCCTTGCACATTCGCACAATTTCGGCAGTAATGGCGCTTGGATCGTTTATTTCCTTGAAAACAAAATCGGTGTCGTTAAATTTGGGCAGACGTCCGTAATTTATATCTTGCGCATTTTTAGCTATGGAACTGTCTTCCGCTTGGCGAAAAACATCGGTAAGGGCAATGGCGGGAATTATCCTGGAGCGAAGCATATCGGAAAGCACAGCGCCGGGACCTACCGAAGGCAACTGGTTTGAATCGCCGACCATCACCAAGCGACAACCAAACGGAACGGCCTCCAAAAAGCGGCTCATGAGGAAAATGTCGGTCATGGACATTTCATCAATGATTATAACATCTGCGTTTAACGGATTATCTTCATTTTTTCCGAAAACCGGTTCGCCGTTTGTCATATCACCTTCGGCTTCTAAGAGACGGTGGAGCGTAACGGCTTTATGGGCGGTTGCTGTGGCAAGTCGCTTCGCTGCCCGGCCTGTCGGCGCGGCCTCCAAAACCGTAAGGCGTGCGGCGGCCAATATTTCTATGGCGGCGCGTAATACGGTTGTTTTACCCGTACCTGGACCGCCGGTCAAAATAAATATGCTTTCTTGTAAAATTTGTTCAACGGCTTGTCGTTGTTTGGCGGCTAATGTCAAGGACGATCGACTTTCCCATTCGCGTACCAAGTCGGCGGGAGCGGCGGCAAGCATGATGTCTTCGGCATTTTTTTGCAAATCAAGCAATCGTTGCGCGACGTTTTTTTCGGCGTAATAAAGGCGCGGTGGGTATATCAATCGTGAGTCGCCGACATCTTCAAAGGCCAATCGTTCTCTGGTGAGTTCGTCGCGGCATATTTCGTACACCAAGTCCGTTTCGACGTTCAAAAAGTTGGCGGCTTTTTTTACCAATATATCTTCCGGTACGGCACAATGCCCGAAACTCGTCAATTCGCCAAGCAAATGCATAAGTCCCGCAGACACCCGTTCCGGTGAATTCTTTGCCATGCCGTTGCCGATTGCTATCGTATCGGCGATGGTAAAGCCAATGCCGTTGATGTTGCGAACCAAATCATAGGGGCGTTTGGTGAGTACATCCATGGAAAGCGAGGCGTAAGTCTTAAAAATGCGGGCGGCATATATGCCCGAAACACCGTGTGTTTCCAAAAAGAGCATGATGTCTTTAAGCTCGGTTTGGCGTTTATACGACGCGGCAATTTTTTGGGCTGTTTTGACGCCTATGCCGGGGACAAGTTCAAGCTTTTTCGGTGTTTTTTCGATGACTTCCAAGGTGTGTTCGCCGAATTGCTTGACAAGTCGACCGGCCATGGCAACACCAACGCCGTCGATAACACCCGAGGCCAAAAAACGTTCGATGCCGCTAACGTCGGTTGGTACCGTTGATTCTATGCCAAATGCCTTAAATTGCTCGCCAAATCGCGGATGGGTGATGAAAGTTCCCGTAACCGTCACTTTTTGCCCGATTAAGGGCGGCGGTGCGTTTAGCGTTACCGTGCAACGAGTGTTTGTTTTTGCGATTTCTATGACGAAAACACAAAACTCGTTGTTATCGGCGGCAAAAATTATGGATCGGACTGTTCCTTCGAGTGTAACGACGGTATCGGTGTTTTCAAACAATGTCGGCTGGGCAGTATCTTTTTTCACCGTTGAAAATTCCCCCGTTGCTCAGGTACTGTGTATCAATATTTTTTGGTGATGCCGCATATCAAGTTGTTATCCATTCGGCATAGAGCTTTTCTATTTCCCGTTCTTTGGCGGCATATAGTTCGGCGTATTCTTTGCTTTTGGCCGGATCTTCTTGAGTTTCTTTTTGATTTATGATAAAGGACAAGCCTTTTAGTTCAGCTTCGGCCATGGCAATTTTTGCTTCGGCGCGGCTCACGGCTTCCTCATGTTTTTGACGGTCGATACCGCTCGATGCAGTTGGGACGATTGATTCAGCGGCGGCACTCGTGACGGTTTTGTCGGCGGAACGCGGGGATTTTTTGCGCGGTTGGGCGGCGCTTTTCTGCTTGGCGGTTGTTTGACTTAGTTGCACCGATTCTTCGTCGGCTTTTTTTTGGCGGTAATATTCGTAGTTACCGAGGTACGAGGTTATTTGTTCGTCTGCCAGTTCCCAAGTTATATTGGTTGTGCGTTCCAAAAAATAGCGATCGTGCGATACAATAAGAAAGGTGCCGTCAAAGCTTCTAAGCGCATTTTCGACGGCTTCTTTGGCGGGAATGTCCAAGTGGTTCGTCGGTTCGTCCAACACCAAGAAGTTGGCGCCGGTCAGCATGAGCTTCAAAAAGGCCAAACGCGATTGTTCACCGCCCGAAAGTTCGCCGACAACACGATATACATCGTCACCTTTAAACAGGAAAGCGCCCAAGAGTTTGCGGGCGGTTTCTTCGTTTAGTCCGTAACCGTATACAATTTCTTTGAGAACGGTGTTGGATTTGTTCAGACCTTCATGCTGTTGCGAAAAATAGCCGATTTTCACGCGATTGCCGATTTTTATGCGTCCTTTTGTGGCGGCAAGTTCGCCGACGATTATTCTGAGCAATGTGGTTTTTCCCGTGCCGTTGGCGCCGATTAAGGCCACGCCGTCACCTTTTTTTATGAGCAGGTTCACGTCGTCAAAGAGTTTGTGTCCGTTGGGCAAAATCATCGACAGGTGTTCCGTTTCCAAAACACGTTCGGCACATTCAGTCGGGCGATTCAGTAAAAAACAGTCAAACACATCGTCGGGCGGCGGCAAAATTATGCGTTCCATGCGGTTGAGTTTACTTTCGCGGCCGCGAGCTTGTTTGGCTTTGATGCCGGCTTTGTATCGGGCAATGTATTCTTCGGTGCGGCGTATGTATTCCTGTTGTTTTTCGTAAGCTTTTGCAAGACTCAGTTGAAGCTCGGCACGCAGTTCGACGAAGCGGCTGTAATTACCGGCGTAAGCGATAATTTTGCCGCCGGAAAGCTCTAATGTTTTGTTGGTTACTTTGTCCAAAAAACGGCGATCGTGGGAAATGACAATAACGCCGCCGCGATAATTCATAAGGAAATTTTCCAACCACTCAATCATCTTTATATCGAGATGATTGGTCGGTTCGTCCAACAGTAAGATATCCGGTTCGCGCATGAGCGCCTTGGCCAGCAGAATTCGCGTACGTTGCCCGCCGGAGAAATGCGCCGCATTTTTGTTGAGATCCGCATCGTTAAAGCCCAAGCCGAATGATATGCGGCGCATACGGCTTTCATAGTCATAGCCGCCGCTGTTTTCAAAGCGGGCGGTTATTTGTTCATAACGGGCAAGGGTATCGGCGGTTGCCGCAGTTGACGTATTTGTCGCCAAAACCTTTTCCAAAGCTTTTTTTTGGGCGGCAAGATCGATGATGTCGGCGAAAGCGGTCAAAAACTCTTCGCGCAGAGTGTCATTGGTATTGGCAGATGCGGCTGTTTGTTGTTTGACATAACCGACGCTTACGGCGTTGGCGAAAGTTACCGTGCCGTCGTCGGGAGCAAGCTCTTTTGTCAGGCACTTGAAGAGCGTGGTTTTACCGGCGCCGTTTGTGCCGACAAGTCCTATGCGGTCACCCTTATCGGCTTGAAACGATACATCGGAGAATAATTCGTTGGTGCCGAAAGATTTTGATAAATTGGTCACGGTTAACAGTCTCATTCGTTCACCTTTTCGTAGTCGCGTCCGATGTTTACGACGGCTTGATTTTCGTCGCCGCCGTCCATTATGAGGCAAGAAAACGGCATACCGTAAAAAATATCCGTATTGTCGGCGGCGGTGGTTATTGTCGTATTCTCACGGTTGTCGGTGTTTCCTGTTTCAACGCCCGATATGACAAAGCCTTTTTGTTGCAAAATCTTGGCAACTTCTGCGCCGGCACCATTGATGCCGCTTGAATTTATAACCATGACGGTGATGTTTTCCGGGCGGACTGCCGGAGGCAGCGTTTGATTTTCGTCGTCGGTGTTTTCTTTTTCGTCTGCGGAGTCGCTATCTTTTTCTTTGATGCCGTCGGTACTTGTTGCGGGAGCGTTATTTCCCGCATTGGCGTTGTCTTTTATTTCCTTGGGCAAGTCGCTTTCGTATTTGGCCGCGATGAGTTGGGCGCGTTCGGTAATTTTTTGCAAATCCTTTGCGTTGGTTTTTTCGGCCAGCGCCACTCTTAAGGCAACAATATCGGGCAACCAGTAGCTGACGTCTTCGTAATAAGCCGGTTTGCCCGGAACGGTGGCGACTGTCAAACCGTTGTCGTGCCAGGCTTTTATTTCACCGACGAATGACGCCAACTCCGTCGGATTCATGTCGGTTTGGACGGAGCTTTTTACCTTGTCCAAAATTTCCGGCAGACGGGTAATTATGGCGGGATTAACCGCCTGGGTCAGAAGTGATGTCATAAATTTTTGTTGGCGCTGTATGCGGCCAATATCGCCCTCGCCGTCACGATACCGCACATATTCTTCGGCGGCTTTGCCGTCTAAGTGCTGTTCGCCGGGATATAGGTCAATTACAAGTCCGCCGTTGTCGTCCCACGGATCTTCGTAATACATACGCTTTTCGACGTTTATGTCAACGCCGCCCATGGCGTCGATGATACGTTCGAAGGCATGAGTGTCAATCATTATGTAATTGTGGATTTTTACGCCCAATAGGTTTTCGACCGATTGTTGGGTAAGCTTTTGACCGCCAAAAGCAAAGGCGTGGTTTATTTTGTCGTAGCCGTGTCCTTCGATGGCCACGCGGGTATCACGCGGTACGGATAAAATTTGCACCGTGTGAGCCGTCTTGTCGATACACGCCACCATGAGTGTATCGCTTCGGCCGATGTCGTCGGCACGGTGATCAACACCCATAAGCATAACAAAATGTATGTTGCCGTCGGCAACAGGTTCTTGCTCTTGGTCGCTTAATGTTTGGTTCAAGGCGAGTGCGGCGACGATAAAGACAAGGACGACGCCAATGAAAATCTTGATGCGGGTGAAACTCCGCTTGTGGCGACGCGATTTTCGCATAACTGTCATTTCTCCAGGCTATCTTTGGGAAATACTGCATAATTCGTCCGCACCCTTGCCGGGTCTTTTTCCGGCATACTGCGTCATTCCTCCTCAGCGTAGCACCACTA
>CAJORE010000158.1 GCA_905236595.1 uncultured Selenomonadaceae bacterium
GCCAACGGTGTTTTCGTCGGCAAGATTCTTATTCAGCTGTTGGGTTGCGTCGGCAACGAGCAAGGGCGGTGCAACGCCTGCAACACCGGCAAGTGTCCCATGGGCATTTGTACGCAGGATCCGCGTTTGGTAAAACGTCTTGATGTCGATAAAGGCGCACAAAAAATAGTCGATTACGTTTTGGCTTTTGATGCGGAGTTGAAAAAACTTATGGCGCCCATCGGCAACAGTACGCTCCCCGTCGGTCGAAGCGACGCTTTGGTGGCGACGGATAGCGCCATCGCCGATAAGCTTGGCTTGCAATACGTTTGTTAGGAGGGGTAAATCTTGTTTGAGATTAAGACCATGACGGGCAACGAGCGCATGAGTACGCAAGATTTGCTCCTTGCCATTGAAGAACGGGTAAAGGCCGGGGAAACGGATTTTTCCGTGGCGGCTTCCGGTCAGCATGATATTGGCGGCCCATTGTGGAACGCCGACGGCAAAACGTTGCATTTTTTTGTGACAAATGCGGGGCAACGGTTAGGTTCCATGTGCCTGCCCAATACGGAAATAGTTGCGGAAGGATCGGTGGCGGCGGATGTCGGCTGGCTAAACGCCGGGGGCATTATCACCGTCAAAGGTGACGCCGGTGATACGGCGGGGCATTGCGCTTCGGGCGGCAAAATTTTCATCGGCGGCCGTGCGGGTACGCGTACCGGCTCGCTGATGAAGCACGATCCCTTGTATGAGAATCCGGAACTGTGGGTGCTGAAAAACGTCGGCTCCTTTTCCTTTGAGTTTATGGGCGGCGGCAAAGCCGTTGTTTGCGGTATTGACGCGGCGGATTTTGCATCGGTTTTGGGCGAGCGCCCTTGCGTCGGCATGGTGGGCGGCACGGTCTATGTTCGCGGCGCATTGCCCGACAGTTTGCCGAAGGACATCGGCGTTTTCCCGGTTGATGATGATGATTTTGCGTTTTTGTTGCAGGGAATGTCGGATTTTTTGGCCCACATAGGCCGTGAAGAATTATTGTCGGCGCTCACGGAGCGTTGCGAGTGGCAAAAGTTAAGGCCGCTGACCGCCGACGAAAAAAATGGCGGCGCGAAAATGTCCGTGCGGGAATTTCGCCAAAAAGAATGGGTGAAGGGCGGCATTTTTGCCGACGTCGCCAAAGACGATTTTGCCGTACATAATACGATTTCAACGGGGCTTTACCGTTTGCGGGTGCCGTCGTGGAACAACGCCAAATTTGCCGCGCCCTGCGAATATAATTGCCCCGTGGGCATACCGACGCAACGGCGCTATGCCTTGTTGCGCGCCGGAAAAATCGACGAAGCTTTGAAGTTGGTGCTGAAGTATACGCCCTTTCCCGGTTCCGTTTGCGGAACGCTGTGTCCCAATCCTTGCATGGAAGGTTGCTCTCGCGGCAAAGTTGACACGGCGGTGCAAATCGGCGCGTTGGGTTTGGAATCGGCGGAATTGCCGCCGCCGTCGGTAAAGCCGTCCACGGGCAAGAAAATTGCCGTGGTGGGCGGCGGCGTGGCGGGTTTGTCCGCCGCGTGGCAACTCACTTTGGCGGGACACGCCGTAACGGTTTACGATGATGCCGCGAGTTTGGGCGGCAAAATGGAGCAGGTCATTCCCCGGGGACGTTTGCCCCACGAGCGATTGAAGAAGGAATTGGCGCGTATCGAAGCGGCAGGTGTGAAATTCGTGCCGAACACCCGGGTTGATGCGGAACAATTTGCGGCGCTAAGAGACGAATTCGACGCCGTAATCGTGGCGACGGGCGGTCACAAAGCCCGCTATTTTCCGTGGGAAGGCGTCGAATTCTTGACTATGGGCGTCGATTATTTGAAGCGATTGAATCGCGGCGAAAATCCGCCCACGGGCAAGAAAGTTGTCGTTATCGGTTGCGGCAATTCGGGTATGGATACCTGTCGCGGCGTGTATGAAATGGGCGCTGACAGCGTTGTGGCCGTCGATGTGCAAAAGCCCGCCGCTTTTGCCCACGAAATAGCGCACTTTGAAAGTCTGGGCGGTAAGATTGTTTTCCCCTTCGTAACGAAAAAAATTACGAAGGACGGCATTTACGCCGACGATGGCCGCTTTATTCCCGCCGATCAAGTAATCGTATCCATCGGCGAAGCGCCGGTTTTGGATTATTTGCCGACGGATGCGGGCATAAAGAAATTCC
>CAJORE010000159.1 GCA_905236595.1 uncultured Selenomonadaceae bacterium
GACGTTTTGGAACACATTGGAAGGATTTTAACCGCAATCGCGATATGATTATTCGTCCGACCGATGAATGATTGTATCGCGCTTTTATTTTTTCGGGAAGGAGCTTGTTTAATGGATTTATCACAATTATTATCCGACGTAAACGATTTTGTGTGGGGCCCGATTATGCTTGGCTTTTTGGTCGGCACGGGCATTTTTCTCACCGTTCGCTTGAAATTTTTGCCGTGGCGCAATTTGTTCTATGCCGTAAAAATGATTGTCCATTCTAAAGGCCGTAGCGAAGGCGACATATCGCCGTTCCAATCCCTTATGACCGCGCTGTCGGCCACCGTCGGCACGGGCAATATCGTCGGCGTGGCGACGGCGATGGTGCTTGGCGGTCCCGGTGCGCTGATATGGATGTGGATAAGCGCGGCCTTCGGTCTTTCGACGAAGTACGGCGAATCGGTCTTGGCGGTAAAATATCGCGAGACGAACAGCGTCGGCGAAATGTCCGGCGGCCCCATGTACGCCATGAAAAAAGGCATCGGCAACAAAGCCGTCGGCGGTTTTTTGGCGGGGATGTTCGCCGTATGCGCCGTGTTGGCCTCCTTCGGTATCGGCAACATGACGCAGGCCAATTCCATAGCCGCCGCTTTTAACGCCGGCTATGCAATCCCCACCTGGGTAACGGGGCTTATCATAATGTTCGGTGCGTTTGCGGTGTTTTTGCGCGGAATAAAGAGCATCGGTAAAGTATCGGCGGTCATCGTCCCCTCAATGGCCATATTTTATTTTGTTTCGTCAATTATCGTTATCATTGTCAATATTTCCGCCGTTCCCGACGGCATCGCCGAAATGTTCCGCATGGCCTTTTCCGTCGAAGCGGCGGCGGGCGGTGTCGGCGGCTCGATTGTCGCCTCAATGTTAAGCGCCATGCGTTGGGGCGTGGCTCGCGGCGTATTCTCCAACGAAGCGGGGTTGGGCAGCGCTCCCATCGCGGCGGCGGCGGCGCGGACGGATCATGCGTCGCGCCAAGGTTATGTGAACATGACCGGCACGTTTTTCGACACCATGATTATTTGCGTATTGACTGGCTTGGTCATCGCCTCCAGCGGTATGTTAGGCTCTACCGATCTCGAAACGGGCAAATTGGTGAGCGGCGCCCAACTGACGATTTTGGCGTTCTCCACCGTGTTCGGCGAATGGGCGAAACTCATCGTATCGGTTTCTTTGGCGCTTTTTGCCTTCTCCACGATTTTGGGCTGGGAATATTACGGCGAAAAATCCCTCGAATATCTCGTGAGCAATCGCAAGGTGATTATGGGGTACCGCGTGTTCTTCAGCCTGATAACTTTCATCGGGGCGACGACGACGCTTGAAATCGTCTGGAATTTTTCGGACACGATGAACGGGCTTATGGCCATACCGAATTTAATTTGTCTCCTTTGGCTGAGTAATGATATCGCCAAGGAATGTTTCGACTACCAAAAGAACGTGATTGAAAAAGAATAACCGGCAAACATTGCAAAATCCCGGTGGCCGCAACTTTTTGTTGCGGCCGTCGGGATTTTTATGGTGTGGCATGGATATGGTGGACTGTTCGTTAGTTTTTCGTTGTGTTCGGGGTTTTGGGTTGTGGCTTAAATTATTGTGCGGCTTTTTTAACTTATTGATTAACAGTTCCCAAATCCTTATAACCGTCAACCAAAACATCCAACTTCCCCGTTCGCGGGTGAAAAACCAGGCCGTGAATCGGCACGTCTGCCGGGATAAGGGGATTCAAGCGAATTGCTTCCACAGTATCGCGGACATTTTGCTCGGGATGTTGAAATTCGTCGGCCCATTCCCGCAGTTCCTTGGCCACCATGTGAATCGCCGCTTGAGGTACGCCGCGAGACAGCATCGCCGTCGTTAAACTTTGCGACGTTGTTTTGGCCATGCCACATTCATGGTGACCGATAACCAGAACTTCCTTCACGCCAAGTTCGTACACACAAACCATAAGACTGCGGATAACCCCGTCAAAAACGCCCGTCACGGAATTGCCGGCTGTTTTTATGACCTTGGCATCGCCTCTCGTTAATCCCAAAGCCGGTTCCAAGAAGTTGACCAACCGCGTATCCATGCAAGTTATTATCGCCACTTGCTTTTGCGGCAATTTGCTCTTGTGGTGATCTTCTTGGGTGTAATCGACCGGCGGGGCGGCGCAAAAAGTTTCATTGGCGGAAATTATATCGGCAAGTATCGACATTATGTAGCCTCCTCTTTATGGGCATCTCGAAAACTAAAAACATTCGGGGTGCAGGGGGCGAAGCTCCCTGCCGGGGTCAAGGGGCAAAGCCCC
>CAJORE010000160.1 GCA_905236595.1 uncultured Selenomonadaceae bacterium
GTGCTACGCTGAGGAGGAATGACGCAGTATGCCGGAAAAAGACCCGGCAAGGGTGCGGACGAATTATGCAGTATTTCCTTTATTTTTTTGGGAAACTTGTTTTTGTTGCGGTGTGGGTTGACGGCTTGGTTTGTTTTCTGTTGGCCAAAGGAGTTTGTGGCAGTCCCCTTTACAATCAAGCGCAATATGTTATAATCAAAACTGGGGAAGTTCAATTTTTTGCGTAATTTGTGGTGCGCTTTTATGCGAGAAAGGAAACCATGTTTACAGTTTCGACCGAATCGCCGGAGGAGACAGCCGACCTTGCCCAAAAGGCGGGGCAACGCATCCGCGAGGGTACGGTTTTGTGTTTGGTTGGTGATTTGGGCGCGGGTAAAACGCTCTTTGCCAAGAACTTAATGAAGATGCTGGGGGTGGAAACGGAAGTCACCAGTCCCACATTTAGTTTGATGAATGTCTATGAGGGCATTTGTCCCATATTGCATTTTGATCTATATCGCATTGAAAAGGAAGAGGAATTAGACGAGCTTGGATTTTACGAATATGTGGAGGAACCGAGCGGAATAGTCATAATTGAATGGGCGGACAAATTCCCCGAAGCCTTGCCCGAAGAATATGTCACCGTCGCCTTCCAAGGGACGGAACGCGAAGGTGAGCGCTATATATTTTTTTCCTGCCAGGGGGAAAAGGACAAAGATTTTTTGAAGGAGCTTGAGGAAATTTGCTGATACTCGGAATTGAAACGTCTACCAAGACCTCAAGCGTCGCCGTTTTGCGTGATAATGTCGTGGCGAGCGAAATTTCAACGCAGACGGGGACATTTCATTCGGAGACGTTGGTTGAACATATCGCCTTTGCCTTGCAAGCGGCCGGCGCCGATCGCCGTGAGTTGACCGGTATCGCCGTCGATGTCGGCCCGGGTTCGTTCACCGGCCTTAGAATCGGTTTGGCAACGGCCAAAGCCATGGCATACGCTTTGGACATTCCCTTGGTGGGAGTGTCGGCGACAAATGTTTTGGCGCGGGGATTATGGGGTGTTGAACATTCTGTGTACGCGCTTATCGACGCTCAGAAAATGAGTGCGTATGTTGAAGGCTTTGTCTTTCAGGACGGTGAGCTAAAATCTGTCGAACCGATACGGATAATGACGTTGAAAGATTTTGCCGCTGCCGTGTCCGAAAAGGGCAATGTCATATTGGCGGGCGATGCGGCCGAAAAATGTTTTGCCGGAAATTTCCCGGCCAACGTGACTGTCGCCCCCACCGATAAAGTCATGCCGCGAGCCGCGAGCGTCGCTCTGTTGGGCGCCGGTCGTTTGGCGCAAGGCGACGCCGATGATCTAATGACGCTGGCGCCGCTTTATTTGCGGCGTTCCGAAGCGGAAATTTTGTGGGAACGTCGGCATGGCTGACGCAATAGTTATTCGCGAGATGACCGCCGATGATGCCGATGAAGTGGCGGCAGTCGAAAAAGAATGTTTTACCGTGCCATGGTCGCGGGAATCGTTTTGGAGCGAAGTGCAAAACGAAAACACGCTGTATTTGGTGGCGACGGCGGGAGGCAAAATTGTCGGTTACATGGGCGCGTGGCTTTTGCAGGGCGAGGCGCAAATAACAAATGTCGCCGTACACCCGGCGTACCGGCGGCAGGGTGTCGGCGAAACAATTTTGCGTGAATTCACGGCGGCGGTAAAAGAACGGGGCGTCACGGCGATGACTTTGGAAGTGCGCCCCAGCAACGAAGCGGCGCTGGCGCTTTATGCCAAGTTCGGCTTCAAAGATTACGGGCGCCGGAAAGGTTATTACTTGGACAACGGCGAAGACGCCATAATTATGTGGAACACGAAGATTTAGGGCTTTGCGGAGATGCCCTAAACAGGCTCTGATTTAACGAGGCATTTTTGATGGATAGAGAAAAATTAACTTTGGGTATCGAAACAAGTTGCGACGAAACAGCGGCGGCTGTCATTGAAGGGACGCGCAAAATTCGTTCCGATGTCGTCGCCACGCAAATCCCCATTCATCGTCAATACGGCGGTGTTGTGCCGGAGATTGCTTCGCGCAATCATATTTTGTCCGTCATGCCCGTCATCAATGAAGCAATTGAAAGAGCCGCTATCGACAAAAGCGACATCGACCAAGTGGCCGTCACTTACGGCCCGGGGTTGGCGGGAGCGCTCTTGGTGGGCGTATCGGCGGGAAAGGCGTTGGCTTATGCTTTGGACGTGCCGCTTATCGGCGTAAATCATTTGGAGGGGCATATTTTTGCCAATTTCCTCGCTTCGCCGGAACTTGCGCCGCCGTTTATGGCGCTGGTTGTATCCGGCGGGCATACGTCCTTGGTGAAGGTGGAAGATTACAACAGTTTTTCATCATGGGGGCAAACCCGTGATGATGCGGCGGGTGAAGCCTTTGACAAGGTGGCTCGCGTTTTGGGTTTGCCGTATCCGGGCGGTCCGGCCGTTGACAAGTTGGCCAAGGAAGGAAAGCCCGTCATTGATTTTCCGCACGCCTTGATGAAGGACGGCAATTATGACTTTTCCTTTTCCGGGTTGAAATCGGCGGTGCTCAATTATTTGAACTCGGCGCGCATGAAGGGCATTTCCGTAAGCAAGGCCGACGTCGCGGCGTCTTTCCAAGCGGCGGTTGTCGAAGTGTTGGTGCATAAAACCATTGATGCCGTCAAACATTCGGGGCTTGGCACGTTGGTTATGGCCGGCGGCGTGGCGGCCAACAGCGCCTTGAATGACAAATTGCAGGAAGCGGCCGCGCGTTGCGGGATTAAGTTTTTCTTCCCCGGCGCTAAGCTTTGTACGGACAATGCGGCGATGATTGCCTGTCGCGGTGCTTATATGGCCGAAGCGGGACAATTTGCCGATTTGAAGCTGAACGCCGTGCCGAATTTGAATTTGTAAAAAGAAGCGGGGCATCTCAAAAAAAC
>CAJORE010000161.1 GCA_905236595.1 uncultured Selenomonadaceae bacterium
ATGACGACGAAGCGTAGTGGTGCTACGCTGAGGAGGAATGACGCAGTATGCCGGAAAAAGACCCGGCAAGGGTTCGGACGAATTATGTAGCGTTTCCTTAGTATAAGCGGGAGGAATGGCTGTGCCAAAACAAAAATGGGCGCTTGAGGGCGATCTCTTGCATACGCAAATGCAGATAGACAAACTCAAGAGCAAAGAGGACTTGACCGAGGATGAACGAGCGAAGTTAAGCGACCTTGAGACACGCAAAGCTATTTTGGAAAAGAAATTTCGCAACGAGCACATGAAAAATCGTTGAAAATCGGGCGGACGAAAACCGTTGGTTTCGTTCGCCCGATCTTTTTTTGCGGACATATCGTTCATCATATAGCGAACGATTTTAACTGTAGATGGGGAAACTAAAACAACAAGCACAAATAATCCTGTCGTTTATACCATAAAACCCCGCTCATCCATACCAATGGTGAGCGGGGTCTATGCGGCTGTTTTGCCGAAAATTATTTGTCAAACATATTTCGCAAGGCTTGTTTGTTGACGTCGCGATTAAGCTGTGCCAAGTAGGTCGTCAGCTTTATGCTCTTGGGGCAGACCTCAACGCAGTTTTGGCTGTTGCCGCAACTGGTTATGCCGCCTTTTTCCATCAGCGCATTTAAGCGTTTGGGGGCATCGAACTTGCCGAGGGGATGAAGATTGAACAAATACGCCTGCACCGTCGGCGCGGGACCGATGAAGTCCGACTGCGGACCGACGTTCGGGCAAGCCTCCAAGCAACAACCGCAAGTCATGCAGTGGGAAATTTCGTAGGCTGTTTCGGCGGTGTACGGGTTTTGTATGGGGGCGTCTTTGACTTCCCAAGATCCGTCCACTTCGACCCAGCCTTGAATTTTTTTGAGGCTCTCGAACATCACCGAGCGGTCAATCAACAGGTCGCGGATAACGGGGAATGTACGCGCCGGTTGCAAATGAATGGGCTGTTTCAATTCGTCAATGAGCGCACAGCAGGCCTGACGTGCCATGCCGTTTATGACCATCATGCACGCGCCGCAAACTTTTTCCAAGCAGTTACATTCCCAAACGACGGGGGGAACTCGTTTGCCGTCAACCGTCACGGGATTCTTCTGAATTTCCATGAGGGACGCGACAACGTTCAACGCCGGACGATAGGGAACATCAAACTCCTGATTGTAAGGCTTTTCGTTCGGCCCGTCCTGCCGTTCGATGATAAACCGTACCATTTTATCTGCCATTATCGTATCCTCCCCTTACTCTTTCTTCGCCACGGCATAGTTGCGGGCGCGAGGCTTGATGAGGGAGTGATCGAACTCCATGTACGAAACCTGCGGCTCTTCCGTTGCCGGATCGTAATCAACAATGGTGGTGCGCATGAAGTGTTCGTCATCGCGCCCCATGAATACCAACTCGCCGTCGGCATCTTTCATTTGTTTGCCGTTTGCGTCAAGTTTGATTTTGGCATGGGCGCCGCGGGATTCGTCGCGCATACGGGCAGCCTTGGTGACGACCATGGCGTACAAAATCATGTTGCGGAGCTGGCGGACAAACATGGCTTCTTGGTTGGCAACCGTGCCGTGATCGGTAACACCGATATTGTCCCAACGCTTCAATATACCTTTGAGTTCCTTTAAGCATTGGTCAAGACCGTTGTTATCACGTTCGATGGCAACGTATTTGTACATCAATTCGCCAAGCTCTTGGTGCAGGCGGTGGGCATTCTCTTCGCCATCCATGGCGCGGATTTTGTCAAACTCTTCGACACATTCCTGCCGCGCCGCGTCAAGCTCTTCCTGCGTCAACATTGGGCCGAGTTCGCCGCTTCTGGCCAAGCGCAACGCTTCGGGACCCGATACCGTGCCGGAGTACGTTGCCGACAGGAGGGAATTTGCCCCCAAGCGGTTCGCCCCGTGGTATTGGTAATCACATTCGCCGGAGGCCATAAGCCCCGGAATGTTGGTGTGATGCAGACGATCGACCCAAATGCCGCCCATGGAATAGTGAACGGAGGGGAAAATCTCCATCGGCACTTTGCGCGGATCGTCGCCGACAAATTCGGAATACATTTCCAAAATGCCGCCAAGTTTATGTTCAAGATAATCGGCGGGGATATGCGAAAGATCCAAGTACACGCGGTTTTCGCCGTTGATGCCAAGCCCCATGTGTACGCAAACTTTGTAAATGGCGCGGCTGGCCACGTCACGCGGGACAAGGTTGCCGTAAGCCGGATACATTTCTTCGAGGAAGTACCAGGGTTTGCCGTCTTTGTAGACCCAGACGCGACCGCCTTCGCCGCGGCAAGCCTCGCTCATCAAGCGGTTTTTGTCCGAGCCGGGGATTGCCGTCGGGTGAATTTGGATAAATTCGGGGTTGCCGATATGAGCGCCCTGTTTGTAGACCGCCGTCACCGCCGAGCCGTTGCAAATGGTGGAGGCGGTGCAACGGCCGAAAACTTGTCCGGGGCCGCCTGTTGCCAATATTACGACTTCGCCGGGGAAGGCCACGATTTCATTCGTGTTCATGTTTTGGGCAACGATACCGCGAACGGCGCCTTCCTTGTTCTTGATGACCTTGATGAATTCCCAAAACTCATATTTTTGCACTTTGCCTTTGACTTCCAAACGGCGCACTTGTTCGTCAAGCGCATAGAGAAGCTGTTGGCCGGTGGTTGATCCGGCAAAGCAGGTGCGTTTGTTTTTCTGTCCGCCGAAATTGCGCAGATCTAAGACACCTTCCGGGGTACGGGTGAAGGGAACGCCCATGCGGTCAAACATTTTGATTAGCTTCGGCGCCGCTTCGACCATGCCTTTAACGGCGATTTGATCGGCCAAGAAGTCACCGCCGTAAACCGTATCGTCAAAGTGTTCGTAGATGCTGTCATGTTCGCCTTTGGTGTCCATGCAGGCGTTGATGCCGCCTTGGGCGCAAAGGGAATGGGAACGTTTCACCGGGCAGTACGAGAAAAGATCGACTTTCCCGCCGCCCTCGCAAATTTTCATCGTCGCCATAAGCCCGGAAAGTCCGCCGCCTACGACGATGATTTTATTTTCAGGTTTTGCTGCCATTGTACTCTCCTTAATTACGTTCTTTTACGTCGTCAGCGCACAAAATAGCTGCCCATAAACACGAGGGTTATGCAACACATCGCCGCGCACAATCCCATGGAAATCATGCTTATGACATTTTGCGAACGCGGACCTTTGGTGATGCCCCACGTCATGCAAAAAGTTGTGATACCGTTGCAGAAATGGAAAATCGCGGCAAACATGCCCAAAATGTAAAGGAACGTCGTAATGGGACTCGACGTGAACAGATTTTGCAAAAGTTCGTAGCTTATGGGGGTGCCGGTTACGCCTTTGGTGTAAAAACGCAAATAGCCGACGTGCCAAATGAGGAACACAACCAAGAACCAAGCCGTGTAGCGTTGCAGAGCAAAATTCCAGTTGCGAACGTAGCCGAAACGGCCGGGATTGTTGTTTGCCTGTAAGGCGATATAGATACCGTAAATGCCGTGGAACAAAAGGGGCGTCGCAATCGCGCCGATTTCAAGCGCCAAGAAAATGGGCTTGGGGATAAGCTCCATCATTGCCAACGAGCCGTTCAATGCTTCGGGACCGAAAATCGCCATGGAGTTGGTGAAAATATGCTCAAAGAGCACAGCCCCCAAACAAAACAGACCGCAGAGCGAATGAAGCCTCCTTAGATAGAAAGTAGTGTGAAACATCCGGCGAACCTCCTATGAGTTCATAATACGCGCAGGACATAAAGTCCTGCGCTTCAATACGACAAAATGCAATCACAAGCGACGATAGGGCTTTTGGCCGATTTCGTAGAAATCGTTGCCTTCCGAATCAATGACGACAATCGCGGGGAAATCTTCCACCGTGAGCGCCGCTACAGCTTCCGGCCCAAGTTCCGGATAGGCCAAGACTTCGTATTTTTTGACGGACTTGGCAATAAGAGCCGCCGCGCCGCCAACCGCCGCAAAATAAGTGACGCCGTTTTTCTTCATGGATTCCACTACTTCGGGCGAACGCGAACCCTTGCCGATCATGCCCTTGATGCCTTGATCCAACATCGTCGGCGTGTAAGCGTCCATGCGTCCGGAAGTTGTAGGCCCGCATGAGCCGATGGGATCGCCGGGTTTGGCCGGGGTCGGCCCCAAATAATAGACGATTTGATTTTGCCAATCGACGGGGAGTTTTTCGCCGCGGGCAAGCGCTTCGGTCATAGCTTTATGCGCCGCATCACGAGCGGAAAAAATCGTGCCGCTTATGAGGACGGAATCGCCCACCTTTAATTTGCGGGACATCTCCTCGGTAAACGGCGTGGTTATGCGAATTGATTCAGCCATAGCTTTTTTGTCCTCCTTGTCCTCACAGCGTTTTTTCCGAATGACGCATAGCGTGGCAACAAATGGAAACGGCCACCGGCAGCCCCGCAATGTGCGTCGGCCCCCATTCGATGTTGACGGCCAATGCTGTCGTCGTGCCGCCGAGTTGCGGGCCGATGCCGGTTTTGTTAATCATTGCCAAAAGTTCCTCTTCGAGTTTGGCGTATTCGGGCATGGGGTTGCGAACATTCGTCGGGCGGGTCAAGGCTTTTTTCGACAATACGGCGGCTCTGTCCATCGTGCCGCCGATACCGACGCCGACAACCATTGGCGGACAAGGATTGCAGTTGGCGTGGAGAATAATGTCCATTACGGCTTTTTTGACACCCTCGACGCCGTCGGCGGGGACGAGCATTTTTACGCCGGACTTGTTCTCGGAACCGAAGCCTTTGGGGGCAACGGTGATTTTGAGTTTGTCGCCGGGGACAATCTTTGTGTATATGACGCCGGGCGTATTGTTCTGGGTGTTTTTGCGGTCAAAAAGCGGCTCTTTTACGACCGATTTGCGCAAATAGCCCTCGACATAGCCTTTGGCGATGCCGTCGTTTACTGCGTCTTCCAAAAGGCCGCCCGTGATATGGAGATCCTGGCCGACTTCCAAGAACACAATGGTCATGCCCGTATCCTGACAATAAGGCCGATCTTCGGCACGGGCAATTTCGGCATTTTTGATAATCTGATCCAAAACAATCTGCCCAACGGGCGATTCTTCCGTAGCACGACCGCGCTTTAATGCTTCGTACACGTCTTCGGGCAAATAATATGCCGCTTCTTTGCACATGGTAGCCACGGTTTCGGTGATTGTTTTTGCGTCAAGCTCCCGCAAAGTAATCCCTCCTAAGATAATATAACACACAAATCTGGTCAAAGTTCCGTCAATGGTTCTATTATTTGCCGCTCATTGAAAAAATCCTGCCGTCGCCACACGTTTTTTTTGCAAAAGTGGGGCGTTATCTGCTATAATGTTTCGCGGTGAACTTCTCTGACAGCGGAGGTGTATGTTCGATGAAAGAACGCGGCGCATGGGCTGAAATTGATTTGACCGCCTTACGAAATAATTTTCGCGTTATAAAGAGCCGATTAACGGGCGGAACAAAGTTATGTGCCGTCGTAAAAGCCAATGCTTACGGACACGGTGCCGTTGCCGTCGCCAAGGAGGCGATTAACGCCGGTGCCGATTATTTGGCGGTGGCTTCCGTCAATGAAGCGCTGGAGCTTCGTCGTGGCGGCTTTGCCGAACCGATTTTGATTTTGGGGCTGACGTCATCGGCTTGTGTTGATGTTATCGTCGAAAACAATTTGACGGCGACGGTGTGCGATTTCTCGGCGGCGGCGAGATTGTCGCGGGCGGCCGTGCGCCAAAGCCGTACGGCCAAAGTGCATTTGAAGATAGATACGGGCATGGGGCGCATAGGAATCCGCCCGGAGGAAGCCGGCGAGTTGGCCAAGGAGATAAGCGAGTTGTCGCGCATAGAAATCGAAGGTATGTTTTCGCATTTTGCGGCGGCGGATTCTTGCGACC
>CAJORE010000162.1 GCA_905236595.1 uncultured Selenomonadaceae bacterium
CTTCGCAACAACGGTGAATTCCAATCCCCGGCGGCAACGCTCGCGGTATTCGTCCTCAAGCATGGCCAAAACAACCAGGTTGTCATATTTGCCGTTTGCAAACAGCGCCTCTCTATGCAATCCTTCTCTTTGCAGGCCTTCGCTCTCATAGAGATGAAGCGCCCGCTCATTCCAGTCTTTGCAATCGACCCACAGGCGGTGAGCACGGCGCACGGCAAACGACCAAGCTTTTATCAGCTTCATGGTCTCGTGTCCGTAGCCGACACCTTTTTTGTCGATTATGATATGCGACCACTCGTAAACACGACCGCCCAGTTCCTTCAATCCCTGAACCAACAAATAACCGACCGGTTCGCCGCTCTTTTTTTCGACAACGATAATGTCCATGGCATTGTCATGATTGCCGCTTAAAACTTTTTCGTGTGTTTCCGCCGGAAACGGCATGATGAAATCAACGTTTTGCGGCGCATATTCCAAAGTCATTATGTAATCAAGATCGGCCTTCGCGGCCTTGCGCAACAAAAGCCTATCGCCTTCGATTAAAATACCAAACACCCTCTTGCAAGAAACGCCGACACCTTTTTATGCACCGCCCGCCTTAGCCGCTATGCACGGCAAACGGACGGTGAAAATAAATTTTTTGAGTTTACGTTATATAAACGGCGCTCTTCCCTTCACGCCGTTTACATAGTATAATAAATTGCGCGGCTTTTCAATAGCGCCGCCGAATGTTTTTGACTTGTTTACGAAAGGAGCAAACATTTTGCCGAGTTTGGACTTAACTGCCATCGACTACGAATACTTGTTTGATTTGTTGTTTTTGCCCGCGTGCATTTTGATTGTCGCGTTGTCGGCGGGAATAATCGTCAATCGTTTCGTCAATAACTACATCGCCCAACACACCGAAAGCTTTTACCCGGAGGATGACAACGTCACCGGCAACTTGAAAACCGTTTTTATCAACGCCCTGCGCGGCGTACCGATTTCCTTTTGTTTGGTGGCGGGCATTTATTGGATTGTCAACACCGTGAATCTGCCGCCCTCCGTAGTAAAAATTTTCTCCTACATACTCTTTACCGTCAATGCCTTCACCTTGACCCGCGTTTTGGCTCGCGGCATCTCCGGCTTTGTTACGTTGCAATTAAACAAAGGCGGCCAATTACCTAAAACATCGTTGCTGAACAATATCCTAAACGTCATCATCTATGCCATGGGGATAATAATTATCCTCCAGTATTACGGCATATCGGTGACGCCGATTATAACAGCCATGGGCGTCGGCGGTATGGCGGTGGCTTTGGGTATGCAAGAAACCTTGGCCAATATTTTTTCCGGCGTACATCTTATTATATCAAAGCAACTGCGCCTGAATGATTACATTCGCCTCTCTTCCGGCGAAGAAGGCCAAGTTACGGACATTACCTGGCGTTTCACGACGATTACTTCGCTTTTGGGCAACGTGGTGGTCATCCCCAATCAAAAATTGGCCAGCGCCGTCATCACCAACTACAATATGCCAATAAAGGACATTACGGTTCGCGTCACCGTCGGCGTTTCCTACGACAGCGATCTGCAAAAAGTCGAAGATGTAACTCTCGATGTCGCCAACAAAGTCGCGCAAAAAATGCGCGACACCGGCAAAAGCATCGCCGGCGATTTGCCCCCTGCCGTCCGTTTTCACACTTTCGGCGACTCCTCGATAAATTTTGACGTATTCCTACACTCAAGCCAGTTTAACCATCAAGCCGAACTGAAACACGAATTTATCAAAGCGCTTACCGCCCGTTACCGCCAAGAAGGTATCGAAATCCCTTTCCCCATCCGCACGATTATAACCAACCGGGAAGAACGGTGATTTGCCATGAAAATACACGGAGCCGTTATTATCGAACAAGGCGTTACGTTCGCCCTTATTTCCGTGCGTCCGTCGGTGACGCGATACACGGTTCGTTTGGTCAGAACCCGCCGCGAATTAAGCCAATTTTTTCCCAATATGCCCATAATCCTAATGAGCCAGGACAATGACGGCACACCGCATTATTACGGTCGGCGCGACATCGTGGAATTTTTGAAAACGGTGCGCCTCGACCAGATCCCTTGGAAAGAATATACGTTGTATTAGCGGAAGGAGTGAACCGGCTCCCGTGAGCGAGATTCGCGTTTTGGACGAGCGCACCATAAATAAAATAGCGGCGGGGGAAGTGGTGGAACGCCCCGCTTCCGTAATAAAAGAGTTGGTGGAAAACTCCATCGACGCCGCCGCCACGCATATCGAAGTGGAAATAATGCAGGGCGGGACAAGCTTTATGCGCGTCACCGACAACGGCACCGGCATGGATAAAGCCGATATTGAAGCGGCTCTTTTGCGCCATGCGACCAGCAAATTGCGTTCGGTGGAAGATTTAACGACTCTTGACACTTTGGGCTTTCGCGGCGAAGCCCTGCCCACCATCGCCTCCGTCTCGCGATTCTCGCTGATTTCCCGCAAAAAGGGCGCCGATCTCGGAATTAGGCTGACGGTTGTCGGCGACCGCGAAGATTTTACGGAAATCGGCGCTCGTCCCGGAACGACGATTAAAGCCGAGGATCTCTTTTTTAACACGCCGGCGCGCAAAAAATTTTTGAAAACGACCGCCACCGAAGCCGGTCGAATCAGCGATTACCTCATAAAATTTGCGCTTTCGCACCCGCAAATCGCTTTTCGTTTCATAAGCGGCGGCAAACTCGTCATGACGACGCCGGGGGGCGGCGACTTGAAGGAGGCAATCCTGGCCATATACGGCCAGGAAACCGCCGACGCCCTGTTGCCCATTGATTTTGCCGAAGGCGACACCAAAGTCACCGGCTTTGTGTCCAAACCGTCCTGCCTGAGAAGCAGTCGTGCTTGGCAAAGCTTCATTGTCAACGGACGCATCATCAAAAATTACGGCATGATGCGCGCCATCGACAACGCCTATCGCGCCAAAATCCCCAAGGTCGGCTACCCCTTCGCGGCCATTGTCTTAACCGTGCCGCAAAATACCATTGACATAAACGTCCACCCCCAAAAAACGGAAATAAAATTCGCCGACGAAGCACAGGTATTCAAAATCGTATGCCATGCCGTGCAAACCGCCCTTGAAGGCGCCGAAAAAACCATAAACACGGCGGCGGCTCCTTCGTCGTACGTCGCCGCCCCCGTCATCCATGAATTGACCTTGCCGGAGGCCGACGCCCCACAAGCCGCCCCGTCACCGCACCGTTCTTCGTCGGACGAAGAACACGTCAGCGTTTACGCCGAAAATCCGCCGCAAATAAACGTGCCGGTTACGGCGGATACTTCGCC
>CAJORE010000163.1 GCA_905236595.1 uncultured Selenomonadaceae bacterium
GAGTTTCGGCATACGATGATCGAGGAAAATGATGTCGTATTTTTTTTGCGCCACGGCCGCCAAACATTCGAAGCCGCTGTCGGCCGTATCTATTTGCACTTTGGTTTGTTTGAGCAGTCCCTTGAACACCGTGAGATTCATGGGCGTATCATCCACCACCAACACCTTCGCGTCGGCGGCGGTAAAAGAACGGCGGTATTCATTGCGTTGATTGAACGCGCTGTGGTGCGCCTCTTCAAAATTGCCCATCGGGCTCCAATCAACGACCTTTTGTTCGATGGTAAACGAAAAAGTCGAACCTTTGCCGTAGATGCTTTCGACTTTCAGTTCCGAATCCATAAGCGACAACAGGCGTCGCGTGATGTTCATGCCCAACCCGGTACCTTCGATGGTGCGGTTGCGTTTTTCTTCGATGCGGGTGAAAGCGGTAAAAAGATTTTTTAAGTCCTCTTCCTTTATGCCGATTCCCGAATCTTTGACGGCGATATTAAGCAAAATCGTGTCGGCGTTTTTCTTTTTGTAGGTGACGGACAGCGCCACAAAACCACGTTGCGTATATTTTACAGCGTTTGTCAAAATGTTGGTGACGACTTGCTTTAGGCGAATTTCGTCGCCGTACAGCGTACACGGCAAGTCGGGTACGGCGTTTACCGCAAAGCTCAGTTGTTTCTTTTCGGCGCGGTTTTGGGTCATGTTGACCAAATCGTTGATGACGGAGCTGGGCGAATATTCCACGGGAATTATATCCATCTTGCCGGATTCGATTTTGGAAAAATCCAAGATGTCGTTGATAAGTCCCAACAGGTTGCTGCCCGCCAAACGAATGTTGTCGGCGTATTCAAGCACCGCTTCTTCCGTTGATTCGCGCAAAATCATTTCGTCCATGCCCAAAATGGCATTGACGGGGGTGCGTATCTCGTGGCTCATGTTGGAGAGGAAACTTGACTTGGCTTCATTGGCGGCGTCGGCCGCTTCCGCCATCTCCTTTAATTCGTTGGTGGTAGCGTCGAGGAAGGCCGCCAAACGCGTGGCCAAGGGTATGGCTCTTGGCGCATCGTCATTGTCGGCAAGCGTCACAGTTCCCGCCGCATCGTCCGTTGCGGCGGGAGCCTCACCTTCGCGGATGCCGACGGCCAACAACGAACTGTTCAACACGCCGCCTTGGCCGCGATAGCGATAAATTTCGCCGGGACCGTATGAAGTCAGCACCGATGGGTTTATTCGTTCGTACGCCGCAGGTTCTTCGTCGGCGGCGTCGCCCAAAAATACCGGTCGGTTGGGGCAGATGATGAGGAAATTTCCCTCCGGGCAAAAGGCTTTCATTTTCGCCGCCGCCATGCGGGTGTTCTGCAATACTTCCCAATGATTGGCGTAAGACAGGCGGAAATTTTCACCTTCATGAATATCGGCGATGAAATACAGGTTGCCGTTTTCGTCAAAGACCGGCGGCGTTCTGGCGATTAAAAAGCCGTCGCGTTCGATTACCATGGGAAATTCGCAGATGTTGAGCAAAAAACGTTCGTCGGGTTGAACGTGCAAATATTTGCGGTAAATTTCCGTTGCTTTAATACCGTCGATTTGGGCAACACAGATCGAATTGACGGATTTTGTGACGGTCATTTCCTTGCCCAACGGCTTCCAACCAAGCAACGAATCCACGCGCATATTTAAGTCTTCGCCGGAATAGACGACTATTGCCATGCCGTTTTCCAAGACGTCATTGCCGATTACGAAACAGTCGAAGTTGCGTTCCTGGCTGTATATGACGTTTATGGCTTCTTGATCGAAAATTTCTTCGGGGGCGATGGGCGCGATTTTTTTGTTGCTCATGCCGGCCAACGAGCCAAAAAAAGGAATAGCGGAATTCTTTTCGGTAATTCCCGTGACGAAGGGGGCAATGTCGAGATTTATCACGACGCAAAACATCTCGACGGCTTTGACGTTGGGCATTTTGGCGATGGTATTTCCAAGTTCCCGTCCGTCGCTCAGAAAATTTTCGCTCTCGCCGTCATAGGTAAATATCGTCACTTGCGATCGCGCAAAGTAGCAAAAGCCGATTTTCAAAAAAACATCGTCGTTTTCCGTGGGGTTGAGTGTCAGAGCCATGCCGCCGATTTGGGCTTTCGGCAGAATTTCGCGCACTTTGGCGACGGCGGATTTTGCCTCGGCTACCGACAGGTTGCCCGTCAACAGTTTCACATAAACGCAAGCCGCTTCTTTATAGGCAGCGGATTGTTCCACCTTGTTCAATAACGTCGCAAGCTCGTCGCTGACGGCGGAAAAATCCGCGCCGGGAGGAACGGACAGTTTGTATGTTTCTTGAATCATGCGAGTTTCTCCTTTGCCGAACCATAGGCAAAACTTGCGTCTTACGTCAATATCGCATCGTGTAGCTTTTTGCGGGCGAATGTAGTATAATTGCGGCAAAATGGCTTGGTTGGTGCGCGTTTTTTCGCGGCGAAGCGGGTAGGTAGATAAATATGAAAAAAATAATGATCGTCGATGATGAACCGATGATGTTAAAGTTGGCCGAACGAATCCTCAAAGAACACTACGCTACGGTTTGCGTTACGTCGGGTTCGGAAGCGTTGAAAATCTTTGGTGACGAAAAGCCCGATATGATACTCTCCGACCTGCACATGCCGGAGATGGATGGTTACGAACTTTGGCGCACGTTGCAAGAGACAATCGGCGAAGTCGTTCCCATTATGTTTATGACCACGGACAACAGCGACGCCAGCGAGAGTCGCGGCTTTGAAATCGGTGCGGCCGATTATATCAGAAAGCCCCTCAAGGAAGAAATCCTTCTGTCGCGCATTGACAATATTTTGCGTAACGAAGCCAAAATAAATGCGCTCAAAAAAGCCGCCGCAATCGATCCTCTGACCAAGTTGCTTAACAAGGGAGCGGCCAAGCGTGAAATCGGCGAATTGGTGAAAAATGTGTCGGGTTGTTTGCTGATGGTTGATCTTGACAGCTTTAAGCCGGTCAACGATTTGTACGGACACGCCATGGGAGACAAGATTCTCATTCGCTTTGCCGGTCTTTTAAGGAGCATAACCCGTTCCAACGATTGCGTCGGGCGTGTCGGCGGCGATGAATTCATCGTTTTTTTGCGGGAGGTAAATTCCAAGGAAGTCATCGGGCAAAAGGTAATTTACTTAAACGAGGAGCTGACACGTTCGGCCTGCGAATATATGGGCGACGATATGTCCGTGCCGATAGGGGTGTCCGTGGGCGGCGTGTTTGTGCCGGAAAACGGCACGGATTTTGCCGAACTTAGCCGCTTGGCCGACCAGGCTCTTTACACGGTGAAGGAAAACGGCAAGCACGGGGTCTTTATCTTTGATCGGCATCAATCGGCCAAAGCCGAAACGAAAGTGCAAAATCTCAAAGTCATACGTCGCGTCATGGACGAGCGCGGCGAAGCAACGGATGCGTTGCTTCTTGACATAGATCGCTTTACGGCCATTTACCGTTGGGCCGTGCGGCGCAAGGAATACGGGCAAGCGCCGAC
>CAJORE010000164.1 GCA_905236595.1 uncultured Selenomonadaceae bacterium
AGTGGTGCTACGCTGAGGAGGAATGACGCAGTATGCCGGAAAAAGACCCGGCAAGGGTGCGGACGAATTATGCAGTGTTTCCTTAGATGCAAGATTATTATGCGGCGCTTCATAAAAGGCAGTTCGGATTGTTCATTGGCCGTCTGCCGCACCGATTTTGCGGCAGACGGCCAATGAAAATTGTTTTTTGAGATGTTCTTTGGAACACATTTGCGAGGGTGCTACGGTGAATTTTGTTTTTAAGCATAAACTGGCCTTTATGACAATAGTCAAAGATGAAAGCATTTATCTCAAGGAATGGATAGATTATCATACTTTGTTGGGGGTAACAAAGTTTTATATTTACGATAACGAAAGTTCCGACAACATAGCCGGTGTTTTGCGTCCGTATATTGATGCCGGCATGGTCGAATACTGTTATTGGCCCGGCAAAGGCCAGCAAATGGCCGCATTTAACGATGCGCTTATGAAACATCGTTTTGACAGCCGGTACATGGGATTCATTGACGTCGATGAATTTATTTTGCCGTTGAAAAACGAAAATTTTTTGGATATTATCGACGATATAATCGAAAAAGCGGATTTTGCTGGGGGGGGTAGGCATAAATTGCAAATCATTCGGTTCGTCGGGACACAAACAACGTCCGGCGGGAAATGTGCTTGATAATTATTTGCACAGGGCCCCCGACGGATATGATTGGACAACGTTGCCGTGGAAATGGGATGCGCACATGAAAACCATTGTTAATCCGCGCACGGTAGCCGCTTACACCAGCCCGCATTTTGCCACGCATTATTGGGATAAACACAGCTTTGACGAAAACATACGCCAAGTTGCCGGGATGGACAATTTTGTCGATAAAGTGGAACGTCTGCGTATAAATCATTATTTTACGAAGTCCGAGGAAGATTGGATATTAAAGCGCAATAAAGGGTTGGTTGCGGCAGCGGACACCTATCGACCCATGGAAGAATTTTTCTGGCGGGACAAAAATGATGTTTTTGATGATGCCATTGTCCGTTATCGTGACTATCTGACGCAGAACAAAGTCGAAAAGCCATCGGCAAAGGCAACCGAGGATATTGCTTCAATAGACTTGCTCAATGAATTTTTGAATTTATTGGCACAGCATCCTTCGGCAGAGGAATGGTCGGGAGCAACCGAAACGCTTTTGTGTTATTGGGCGCTGGCGCGCAAACGCCAACAAGCCGGTTCGTCTACCGTTGACAAACTTTTGGAGCAAACAATCTTGGAGACAGTACTGAAATCTGTTTCCGGCCGTGCGATAATTCCTTATCAGGCAGAACTTGTTTTTTCGTTGTGGAATGATTTTGCCAAAATAAATGAACGTATCACCCGCGCAATACAACATAAATCATTGGAACTTATGAAGGCTATGTATGACATATTGAAAAGCAGGAACAATATTGAAGGGATGCAACATTTTGCCGATACGTTGGTAAATTGGTTGTGGGATATGAACAATAAAGGGGGACTGCCAAAATGAATATACTTATTAAGGATGCCGCAGTTCTTTTGCCGAGCGGCGAAGTTGTCGCGGGCAACGTAGCTGTCGAGAATGACAAAATAATTGCCGTTGGCAATGCGCCGGAGCATTTTGCGGCCGACCGCATTATTGACGGGACAAATAAATTCGTCGTGCCGGGGTTTGTCAATGCCCATACTCATGCGTCGATGACACTCCTTAGGAGTTATGCCGATGATATGGAACTTATGGATTGGCTGACGCAAAAAATTTGGCCCATCGAAGACAAGATGGAGCAAAAGGATATTTATGCCGGTGCGGCGTTGGCGGCTGTCGAAATGATAAAAAGCGGCACGACGGCTTTTGCCGATATGTATGGGCCGTATATGGAAGAAGTCGCCAAAGTCGCAGAAATATCGGGGTTGCGCGCCGTTTTGTCACGGGGGCTTATCGGCGTGGCGCCGGACGCGGAAAAAAAATTGGCCGAAGGCATTGCCCTTTATAAAGAATGGCACGGTGCGGCGAACGGACGCATAACCGTGATGTTTGCGCCGCACGCATTGTATACTTGTCCACCGGATTTTTTGAAAAAAGTCGCCACAGTTGCCGGTCAACATAATGCCGAAATTCACATTCACATGAGCGAAACGAAAACCGAAACGGAAAATTGCCTCAAGGATTATGGCAAACGTCCCTTCGCCCATGTCGAAAGCACGGGACTTTTTGAACTCGGCACGTTGGCGGCGCATTGTGTATGGCTTGACGACGAGGACATCGACATCATCAAGCGGCACGACATTCGCGTTGCGCATAATCCGGGTAGCAATATGAAGTTGGCCAGCGGTGTTGCGCCGGTGCCGCGTCTGTTGCGTGAAAAAGTAACCGTTGCCTTGGGATCCGACGGCGCTTCAAGCAACAACAATCTTGATATGCTTGAGGAAGTGCATCTTGCCGCATTGTTGCACAAAGTAAACGAACTTGACCCGTTGGCGGTGCCGGCGCTTGAAGCGGTGAAAATGGGGACGGAGTACGGCGCACACGCATTGAATCTGACGGGTACGGGCAAAATCGCCGTCGGACAAAAGGCGGATTTGGTTCTTTTTGATACCGATTCGGCGGCGTGGTACCCGCGACATAATCTTGTGTCGTTGCTGGCTTATTCGGCGGACTCGTCGTCGGTGGATACGGTAATCGTTGACGGAAAAATTTTGATGGAAAAACGAGAACTTAAGACGATCGACGAAGAAAAGGTTTATTACGAGGCGGAGCGCGCCGCCAAACATTTGACGGGTAAACAAGCATGAGACGGTTGGACGAGGAAACCGATTTTATTTCGTACCTAAGGCATTTGCGGGAGTTGTTGCCGCGGACGCTTGTTTTTATCGTGGCGAACAATACGCCGTGGGGTGAACATTTTACGGCCAAACATTCGCAAATTTTGCGCGAATCATTGGGGTTGCATGCGGATTTATGCGGCAAATTCCGCATGGCTTATATAGCCGTGATTGAGCGCGGAGTTTTGCTTGTTGAGCAAATGCCCGGGACAAGAGAAGATTTTTTGCGAATAATGTTGAAAAATAATGGGGGGGGGGTAGAGTATACCGTTGTCAGCGGCGGTTTTGAAACGAAGACGTATCGGAACACGGCCATAGTCGAATACGGCGGGAGAAATTTGGCGCTTAACAGACGGGGATTAAATTTTGTGGTGCTTGACGCAGATTCTCACGAACTCATCGACTCATGCGCCGTCGATACATACATAGCCGAATTTATTTGTTATCGCGAAGACTATGCCGCAAAATTTTTCGGTGCGTATCGCCGCAGTCATCCCGATGTAACTTTAATCGGCATGAATCTTCCCGCCATGCCGACCGTAAACAACAGCGCCAACGAAATGTTTTTTCGCGAAAACGGCGGTTTGCGCATGGGTGATTTTTTGGCGAATATCGACCGTCTTATAAAATCGGGGCGCTTTGTCTTGGCCGATTTTTATTCCTCGGTTGAGGAAATCAAAGAGGTTTTGGATCAACCAAAATCCTATACCGATGCTTACGGGCGGCGAAGTTTTTTTGACGTGCGGGGCAATCATGTCAATATAGTTGGCGGTATGCGCGTCACCCATTATCAACCGGCAGCGCCCGAGCGGGCGGTATATATCATAGGGCCGTGTCATATATTTGGCGTTACGGCTTCGGATGAAACAACCATAGCCTCGTTTTTGCAAAAAAGAATAAACGGCGCCGACAAAAACATCATTGTCCATAACTGCGGTTATTATTTGATGGATAACATGGTTGCGCCGTTGGTTGACGAATTCAAGATTTTGAATTCGTTGCCGATAAAGGCGGGTGATATTGCCGTAATAGTGACATCAAACGGCCGGTGCGGCGAACCTTTTTGCGATTTGTCAACCGCCGCCGAGCGACCGCACGATTACGGCGAGACGTTCTTTTGCGTAGACCATTATACACCGGCGGGGTATCATCTTATCGCCGACAAACTTTTCGATTACCTTGAGGCGAACGACTTTTTTCCCCATGACGGATCATCGGCGCCGGACTTACCCGTTGTCGGCAATACGGGACATTTAGACGAAGACAAACTGCAGGCGCTTGTTGCGTATAAAAATAAGCTAAAAAGTCTTTACGCAACGATTAAGCCGATTATCGGCGCGGCGGTTATGAATTGCAATCCGTTTACGCTGGGGCATAGGTACCTTGTCGAAGAGGCGCTTGCGCGTTGTGACCGCTTAATTATTTTTGTCGTTGAGGAGGATAAATCGGTATTTTCGTTTGCCGACAGATTCGGACTGGTTCGGCAAGGCACGGCCGATTTGCCGAACGTAACCGTAATCGGCAGCGGACAGTTTATTATATCGACGTCTACGTTTACCGAGTATTTTAACAAAGAAAAGTTGCAGGACGTGACCATTGATCCGTCGCTTGATTTGACGATATTCGCCAGGGAAATTGCGCCGTGTATGGACATTTCCGTGCGCTTTGTGGGCGAAGAACCCTTTGACAAGGTGACGCGACAATATAATGACTCCATGCGGACGATATTGCGTACCTACGGCATAAAAGTAACGGAGTTGCCGCGCCTCGAGATTGACGGCGTACCGATAAGCGCGAGCCGTGTGCGGGAATTGTCGGCGGCAAAGGATTGGGCGGCGCTAAAGAAACTTGTGCCGAAGACGACGTTTGATTATTTGCGGGAGAAATATCGGACATAGTATTTTTGGCGCTGCTCCAATACGGCAGATATTTGGACTGAACAACCATGAACATAATTGACGCACATTTGCATTTTAAGCGTGAACCTTATTTTGACAATATTGCCCGGGCGGCCGGTCACGAAAACACGGCGGCGCATTTGGCG
>CAJORE010000165.1 GCA_905236595.1 uncultured Selenomonadaceae bacterium
AGTTCGCAAGCCGGCAACGCCGCGCACGCCTCCTTTAATCCTTGATAATGGGCGCGGTTGCGACCCGGTTCGGTTTTGTCGCCGTCCATTATCAAGGCAATGCGTCGTTCGCCCACCCAAGACGCTTCACCGAAGGATTCTATAGAAAAAAACACCACTGCCGTCAAAAGGAGCGTCGTGATGACGGACAAAAACAAAAAACGGTTGGTCAAAAGATCGTCGCCGCTTTTGTGATTCACTTACCATCACCGCCTTTTTTGATTTCGTCGGCCAACATGAACATATTGGCGGTTATGACAAAGGGCGCGTAGATTAAGATGTCCATAATCAACCAAACCACTTGCAAAACGCCGCCCATAATCGAATGTGTCCCCAATACGCCGTTGACAAAAAGCGGAAGCGCCGGCGGTATGAAAATTTGAAACGACGGAACAATCCCCCATGTTATCGCCGCCCAACCGACAACCGTATTGGCAAGCGGCGCCAACAAAAACGGAATGACGAAAATCGGATTTAGGACAACCGGCAACCCGAACACAAAGAGCTCTTCGACGTTAAAGAGCATGAACGGTAAGCCCCACATGGACGCCTTGCGCCATGTATCATGCCTTGAGAACAACAAAACGGCAATTATCAGCCCCAAAATATGCACCATGCTCGCCGTAAAAAAACCGTTGGTAAAAACAGCGGCGGTGTTGGTCAGTTGGTTGGCGAGAATTTGTGGCGGATAGGCTGTCTCGTGAACCATGGCGGTGAAGTTAAAACCGGGGATGCCAATCCACCACAAACTCCAAACGAGGAACTGGAACGCCAAGGCAAAGAACGGCGATTGAAAAAACGTTTGCGATGACAGGACTTCCAAGGCGCCGTCAATGGCCGGACGCAAAAAAATCAGCGCCAGCACCAAAATCAACGTTATCGACAGCGTAAGCATTATGGGCAAAAAATCGGTTATGCGCGTGGCCATTGTTTGGGGATAATAGTTCGGCTTTTCAAATTGCAAAATTTTCAGACCGAAAAAATATCGCAACAACAACGCCCCCAAGAAGGCGGAAAAAAACGCCGAAAAAAAGCTTCGACCGCTCAAAAAGATCCATACGGTACCGTTTTCGTCATAAGAGAGCGGCGAGAGCATAAAGAAAATGATGACGGTGGTCACAACGGTCGTCGTTCGCGGGATTTTCCACAACTCGGCCAATCTGTTTGCAAGCTCGGCGGTAATAACGACCGAAACCGTGCCGTAACCCAATTTGACAATCGTTTGGAAGGAATCCAAAAGTTTTATGAACTCATTTTGCCGATAAGCTTCGCCCGTCAAGCCCCCCGTCAGCCAAAAGCCCAAATTAAGTCCTTGACTTGACATCACGGGACCCGACGGGCTTATTATGTTCTTGTCCACAATATCCAAAGTCGATACGGCCAACAGGAAGGGCATAATGGTAAAAAAGGACTGACGCAATATATGCAAATATTTGTTGCGATACAGTTTTACCGCTTGCGGCAACAGCATAAGTTCGCCGAAGCCCTCGGGATTTATCATGTTACTGTCCCTTTGTCAACGAAGTTATCAACGGATCCTTCAAGAGTTTTGCCGCCAGCGCCATACTGACCCGTTCAACCAAGTCCTTGGGCATGAAAGGCTTTTTGATATAGCCTTCGACGCCCAACTTGCCGGCTTTTATTACGGTGTCTTTGTCGGCCGACGCCGTGAGAAAAATGACGGGAAGATCCTTCCAATCCTCGCGTTTTCTAATCATTTCCAACGTCTTTATGCCATCCATGCGGGGCATTTGAATGTCAAGCAGGATAAGATCGAATTCGCAATCTTGTTGCAGGATTTCGATGCATTGATAACCGCCGGCGGCGGTGACGATTTCGGCGTCAATTTCTTTTTTCAAAACAAATTCCGCCATTTTGAGGTTCATTTCGTCGTCATCGACAACCATAATTTTGCTTTTGGCATTCATGTCGCGTTTATTCCTCCTAAGTTGTTTGGCCAAAATCACAGCGGCAATTCGGCATTGGCGGCCAATTTGGCTTGAACCGCTTTTTCGTTTGCCAAAACGTCGTCAGCCAGCGCCATTTGCCGCCGCAATTCTTGGGGACTTGTTCCGCCCAAAGAATTACGGTTTTCCACGCAAGCTTCGGGAGTAATCGCCGCAAAAACCGTTTCATCAAAGAGCGGCGACAATTCTTTCAATTCATCGACGGTTAAATCCGCAAGGTACTTTCCCTCGGCAATACATTTGGCGACGGCTTTGCCGCTTACGGCGTGAGCCTCCCTAAAAGGCAGACCGTGTTTTACCAGCCAATCGGCAAGATCGGTGGCGTTTGAAAAATCTTCCGCAACGGCGCGGCGCATATTGTCGGTGCGCGGTTTCATGCCGCGAATAATTCGCTCATATACCGCCAAGGAAAATTTCACCGTATCCAAAGCGTCAAAAAGCCCTTCCTTATCCTCCTGCAAATCTTTGTTGTACGCAAGGGGCAGGCCCTTGACCGTCATCAGCATGGCCGTCAAATATCCCGTGACGCGTCCCGTCTTGCCGCGCACCAATTCACTGACATCGGGATTTTTCTTTTGTGGCATCATGGAGGAGCCTGTGCAATGGGCATCATCCAATTCGATAAAGGAGAATTCGCGACTGCACCACAGGATTATTTCTTCGGACAGGCGCGAAAGGTGTACCATGAGTATCGACGACGCCGCCAAAAATTCCAATATGTAATCGCGATCGCTTACGGCATCCAAACTGTTGGTGTAAATACCGGCAAAGTTCAGCGCCCGTTGCACGTTTTCGCGGTCGATGGCAAAGGTCGTCCCCGCCAACGCCCCCGCGCCAAGCGGCATGAGATCGGCGCGTTCGTAAACGCCGGTAAAACGGGAAAAATCCCGGCTCAACATATTGAAATACGCCATCAGCCAATGGGAGTACAAAATAGGCTGCGCCCGTTGCAAGTGGGTATAGCCGGGCATTATCACCTCTTTGTGTTTGGCGGCGGCATCAATGAGCGCCTGTTGCATAGCGATAATCAGCGCCAAAACATTTGTCGTTTCGCGGCGCAAAAAAAGATGCGTGTCAAGCGCCACTTGGTCATTGCGACTGCGCGCCGTGTGCAGTCTGCCCCCCGCTTCGCCGATAGCTTCCGTCAGGCGCTTTTCGATGTTCATGTGAATATCTTCAAGGGAAACGGTAAAGGAAAAGTCGCCCGCTTCGATTTGCCGAAGAATATCCTTTAACCCGGCGGTAATTTTTTCGCCGTCATTGGCCGATATTATGCCGCACTTTTGCAACATGGCGGCGTGTGCCAAACTGCCGGCGATGTCCTCGCGGTACATACGCTTGTCAAAATCAATCGACGCTTGAAAATCGTTGATCATCTCGTCGGTGCTTTTGGCAAAACGGCCGCCCCACATTGATTCGCTCATTTGTTACGCTCCCAATAAATGTTCGTTTTTCATAAAGGCGGCAAGTTTGGCAACGCCCGCCATAACTTCACGATAATGTTCGGGCGTCAATGACTGCGGCCCGTCGGATAATGCCTTGGCGGGGTTGGGGTGCATTTCCATCATCAATCCGTCCGCTCCGGCGGCAATGGCCGCATACGCCATGGGACGCACCATACGCCATTTGCCCGTGCCGTGGCTGGGGTCAACAATTATCGGCAAATGCGAAAGATGTTTTACCGCCGCCACGGCGCTCATGTCCAAAGTGTTGCGCGTGTATGTCTCATAAGTCCGTATGCCGCGTTCGCATAAAATCACGTCGGGGTTGCCCTCGTTCATTATATATTCGGCGGCGTTTAACCATTCGTCCAATGTTGCCGCCAATCCGCGCTTTAACAAAATCGGCTTGCCGCATTTGCCGACTTCTTTAAGCAAACCGAAGTTCTGCATATTCCGCGCCCCGACCTGCAAAACATCGGCGTAATACGCAACCTTTTCCACCGCTTCGACCACGGTCACTTCGGTGACGACTTTTAAGCCCGTTCGTTCCCGCGCTTCGGCTAAATATTTTAAGCCGATTTCCTCAAGCCCTTGGAAGGAATAGGGCGAAGTGCGCGGCTTATAAGCGCCGCCGCGCAAAAATTGTGCGCCCGCCTCCTTGACAATATCCGCCGCTTCAAACAGTTGTTCCTTCGATTCGACGGCGCAAGGCCCCGCCATAACCGCCGGGGTGCCGCCGCCGATTTTCACGCCGTCCACGTCGATAACGCTGTCCGTCGGGTGAAATTCGCGGCTGGCGAGTTTGTAGCTTTTGGAGATATTGACGGTGCTTTCAACGCCGTCCATGGCGTCAAAAGGCGCCGCGCCAAGCCGGGTCTTGTCACCGATGACACCGATGATGCGTTGGCTTGCCCCTTCCATGACCTTCGCCGTCAGACCGGCGCGTTCGATAACGTTGATTACTTCGTTGATGTTTTCCCGCGAGGCGTCGGGATTCATTATTATAACCATTGTGTATTGTCCTTTGCTGTAATGCGGTTTATACGGTTCTGGTGCGCTTTCGTGCAGAATAGCTTTCCGAAAACTTTGTCAAAAAATTGTTGCCAAGCGCCTTTGGAAATTGGGAAAATGTCGGCGCGTTATCCGGCGTTGCCGTCGCTTGACGCGGCAAACGGCAAGCCACAGACTATCTTTGCGCCGTCAGCGTACAATCATTGCCGATCCTTTAAGACGCGGAACGTACCCAAATTCTTGAGCCACAAACTTCGGGCGGTGACGGCGGCAATGGCGGCCTCACGTTTAGACGGCGCTACCGTGTTGCTTTCAACATCGAAGAAAAAAATATACTCGCCCAATTTGGTGCGCGCCGGGCGGGATTCGATGCGCGTCAGGTTTACACCGCGAAGGGCGAATTCTTCAAGCACTTTTAGCAAACTCCCCGCTTCACGTCCGTCGATGCGGCAAATAATGAGCGTACGTTCGTCGGTGTCGGCAGCGGCGGGAGCAATTTCGGGCAGAGCGGCATCTTTTTTGGTCAGCAAAAAAAAGCGTGTACAATTTGCGACGGTGTCCTCGATATTTTCGGCGACAACGCCAAGCCCATGCAGTTTCGCCGCCCGTTTCGTGCAAATTGCGGCGCAACTATGGTCGGCCTCGGCGGCAACGACACTTGCCGCTTTGGCGGTGCTTGACACCTTGATAATCTCGGCCTCCGGGAAGTTGCCGCGCAAAAAACGGCGGCATTGCGATATTGGTTGGGTGTGCGAGTAAATGCGGGCAATGTCTTTGGCCGCGCCCTTGGCCGCCAAAACGTTGCGCACCGTCCAGACCAATTCCCGAACGACGGTCAAGTCATCGGCCGCCGCCAAAAAATCCAACGTAACGTTTATCGCGCCTTCCAATGAATTTTCGACGGGTACAAAGGCGGCGTCGGTTTCGCCGTTTGTGGTTGCCGTCAACGCATCGAAAATTTCGTCGTACAAGACGGGGGTGTACACGTTGCCCGTAACCTCGTTGAAGTACAGCGCCGCCGCTTCGCTGTGCGTACCCGCCGGCCCCAAAATCGCCAGCTTTTTGCCTGCGGTCTTTTCCATGGAGTTACAGCTCCTTTTGGAGTTCCATAAGTTCCGGACAAAGATCGCCGATGGACGCCGACAATTCCTCTTGGTGCTGGAAGAGTTCGATTACGGGTTGCATCGTCCGCCGAAATTTTTCTTCGTCCTGCATGAGAATCAAAATGGCGCCGGTATTTATGGCATCGGCCAAAGCGGTATGTTGCTTGCCCTCAAACCGATGATCCATTGCCCCCAAAGCGTGCTTAAGCGCCAGACTGCTTGAAAGTCCCAAGCGGTCGTCAAATTCCTTTTGCAAATCAACCCAGCGGGCGGCCAGCGCCGCTGTGTCAAAATCCGTCAGTTTTACGCGACATTCGCTTTTTATTTGTTTTAAGTCCGACATACTCCAGGAGTAAACGGTGACGTCCTCATCATTGTTGCCGATCCACTCCACGAATTTCATAAAGGCCGGCGCAAAATTTTCTTTGTCCGCCACTTTTTCGTCGGTGATGCCCGTCAAAGTGACAATATTTTTGCGTATAGATCCGTACTGCGGTTTGACGTAACATTGAAATTCGCTGATTTGCGCGAAGTTTTCATCCAACTTGACCGCACCGATTTCGATTATCTCGTCGTTCATTTTACGCCGTATTTCGCGGAATTCGCGGCTTACGGGATTCATTTCCAAATCAATCACTACATGATACATATTTTCCCTCGATTTTTGACAAAATTTACGGCGCTATTTTACTATGAACCGTCGATAAAGTAAAGAGGAACAACAAGCCCCCCGCCATGACCGTAAGTCAAAGCGGAGGGCAAAAAGAAAATTCAAAAGCCGTTATTGCAACAGGCTGAGCACACTCGAAGCGTTGTGCATATGCATCTGCTGACCCCAAAGAGCCAACTGCTGTTGCGTTTGCGAAGAACGAAGCTTGGTGATTTCTGCGGCAATGTCCGTGTCATCCAAAGTGGACACCGCATCCTGCAGGTTTTCGCTCATAGAGGTGTAATTGGCGGCTTGGTAATCAAGTCCCTGTTGGAAAGCACCGATGCTCGTCGCCTCGTCGAGGGCGGAGTCGGCGCTGTCGATGTTGTTGCTTTCTTCCCGTGCCGCATCAAGGGCGCTGTTGACCGTGGCCAACGCTTTGTCGATTCCTTCCGGGCTTGACAAATCAAGCGTGGAATTGCCGTCCTTGTCGGTAAGTCCCAAGGCTTGGCTCGACATATCGCCCAAGTTCACCGTGTTATAGCCGTCAATGCTGGCCACGGCAAAAGAACTGCTGCCGTTTAACAGGTTCATGCCGTTGTAGGTCACGCCGGCATTTTCGTCAATCTGGGCAATGGTCTGATCAACGGTCTTTTGGAGATTTTCGCGATCGGTGGCGTTATTTGTTCCGTTGGCGGCGTTGATGAGATTCTCCCGAAGGCTCGTCAACGCTTCGACGGTATTGCCGACCGCACCGCCGGCCGTGCTCAGCATGGCGTTCATGTTCTGCGTATTGGCTGTCGATTGATTGATGGCGCCGATTTGCGAATTAAGGCGCTGGGTTATTGCATAATCGGAGGCGCCGTAAGATGCGCTGGGGTGTTTTGAACCGGTAGCTATCTTCTGGATACTGCTGTTTATCGAATTTTGAATGTTGTTAAGGGAGTTTAGGTTTGAACCTATTGCACCGATACTCATAAGACATCATCCTTTCACGGGCGACTTCATTCCCTTGGTTGCATTATAGGATAATTTTACCGCAAATGCAATAATTTTTTTTCGTGAAACTGCAAAGGTTTTCCATAAAAAAATTGTCGCAACGCCGGGGCTTTACAATTTGCGACAGCCGTGATATAATTCGGCAAAATTTATGAAGCTTTCAGAAAGGAAAGACCGGGGCGCCCCGGTCTTTTGCTTGTATTTTGGAGAAATTGTCCAAAGCGCGGCTTTAATCGGTTTTTGTTGCCTCATTCAAAATGCGGGGAAACAAAAACGCGCTTATTACTAAGAGGGGGTGTTTGCGTCAATGAAAATCGAAGAACGCGTCGAAGAATTGACGAACGAGATAATTGCGGCGAACGGATTCCCCATGGAGACGGTCGATGTCGAATACGTCACGGAACGCAAGGAACATTACCTGCGCATCTTTATCGACAAGGAAGGCGGCGTCTCCTTGGATGATTGCGGCGAATTATCGGAGCTTATCGGTGCAAAGTTAGACGCGGAAGATTTCATCAAGGACAGGTACATTTTGGAAGTTTCTTCGCCGGGGATTGATCGTCAACTCAAAAAGCCGCGTGATTTCGTGCGCGAAAAAGGCAAAGCCGTTGATGTTGTTTTCTATGCGCCGCGCCCCAAGGACGGCAAAAAATTTTTGACGGGCGTCTTGGCCGATTACGACGGCAACGATTTAACGCTTGACGAAGGGGAGGTTATCCCCGTAAAGGATATTGCCACCGTGCGGTTGCACATAGACATTTAAGGAAATACTGCATAAATGAGTTCGTGCCATTGCCGAGGGATTTTTTCGG
>CAJORE010000166.1 GCA_905236595.1 uncultured Selenomonadaceae bacterium
AAATGAAAAAAGGGATGAAGGGCAAAGGCGGATTCCCCGGCTTGCCCGGAAATTTCAAATTACCGTTTTAAGGTCACGGTTTATAGGTCGTGCCGCCAAACGAAATTGCGCATTTTGAGGAGGTGACATTTGTGGCAGTAAAAATTCGCTTGAACCGCATGGGAGCAAAGAAAAACCCCTTTTACCGCATCGTCGTTGCCGATGCCCGTTCGCCTCGCGACGGTCGTTTCATTGAGATTTTGGGCAATTATGACCCCGCCCAAAATCCTGCGGCTGTTACCATCGACGAGGAAAAAGCTCTCGAATGGATGCAAAAAGGCGCTCAGCCTACGGACACCGTTCGTTCGCTTATGAGCCAAAAGGGCATCATGGCCAAATTTGCCGAGATGAAGGCTAAGAAGGGTTGAGGTGACGAGCTTGAAAGAGCTTGTGGAAATAATCGCCAGAGCCTTGGTTGATGACAAAGACGCAGTAACGGTGACCGAACGCACGGAGGGCGACGATGTTGTCCTTACGCTTTCGGTCGCCGACGCCGACATGGGTAAGGTAATCGGTAAACAGGGACGAATCGCCAAAGCGATACGCACCGTGGTAAAAGCCGCCGCCATCCGTGCCGACAAACGCGTTACAATGGAAATCGAGTGAAAAACAGCGGCGCGTCCGCTGTTTATTTTTAGGTTTTCCGCCGCCTTATCAAACCTTCGCGAAAGGAATTATCATGGACAGCATTTCAATAAAAGTCCCGGTCACCGTAAAAGCCAAATTGACCGAAAAATTAAAGGCTCGTATGCTTGAGGAACTGACCAACGGCATAAAACGCGCCGAACTCGAACTGCAACAAATCGACGTGGAAGAATCCCGCGTCATGAAAGAAACCCAACCCAACGAAAACACGCCGGAAGGTGTCGCGCAGATTCGCGCAATTCGCACCCACTTCGGCGAAGAACGGCAAAAGCGTCTTGAATATCGCGAGCAGGCGATGGCCAAGAAGGAAGAGACGCAAAAACTTGCCTTGGGCGCCGAAATAATTCAAGGCACTCTTGAGAGGCAAGCCGAGCTGAAAATCGGCGACGATATGCGCGAAATTATGAACGTAGAAGTGTTGGTGGAAGATGACAAAATCATTGCCATCAGAAGCTGACGACCGCATAATCATCGGCAAAGTCGGCGCTCCTCACGGCGTCAAAGGCGAAGTCAAAATCATCCCCTTGACCGATTTTCCCGAGCGGTTTTATGCCATGAAAATGCTAACCATCGGCGCCAAATCATTTGCCGTTGCCAAAACACGCACAGCGACGAACGGAAATCCCATCATCAAACTGACGGACGTAGACGACCGCGACGCGGCCGCTTGCCTGACGGGGCAAACGGTTACCGTCGCCAAAAGCGAAACCGTGCCGCTTAAAGAAGGCGAGTACTATGCTTTTGACATTGTGGGACTTCGCGTTTTCGACGAAAACGACCACTATTTCGGCGTCGTCACCGACGTGTTAAAGACGGGCAGCAACGATGTTTATGCCGTCAAGGACGACGCCGGTCGCGAATTGTTCCTTCCGGCGCTCAAAAAAATCGTCCGCAAAATCGACACGGACAATAAACGAATGATTATCATCGCCGACGTTGAGGAATATATCTCATGAGAATAGACGTTCTGACGCTGTTCCCGGATATGTTCGCCGCCGTATTCGGCGCCAGTATCATAAAAAGGGCGCAGGAAAGCGGCATTTTGGATCTAAACATAACCGATTTTCGTGATTTTGCCGAAGGGAAACATCGTCAGGTGGACGATTCGCCTTTTGGCGGCGGCAGCGGCATGGTGTTAAAGCCGGAGCCGCTTTTTTTTGCCGTGCGTCATATTTTGGCGACAACAAATATCAAAAACCGTCGCATAATAATCACCGATCCCGGCGGCGAAAAATTTTCCCAAAAGAAGGCCAAGGATTTATCAACTTATGCGCAACTTATTTTTATTTGCGGACATTACGAAGGCTTTGACGCCCGCATAATGACTTTGGCTGACGAACGGATTTCCGTGGGGGATTTTGTGTTGACCGGCGGCGAACTTCCCGCCATGACAATAATCGACGCTACGGCGCGAATGTTGCCCGGCGTACTTGGTTCGCCGGATTCGCCATGCACGGATTCTTTTTACGATGGTATCTTAGGCTACCCGCAATACACACGCCCTCGCGATTTTGAAGGTCAAACGGTGCCGGAGATCCTTTTAAGCGGCGACCATGCAAAAATCGCCGCTTGGCGACGCAAAGAAGCTCTGCGAGCGACAAAAAAATACCGCCCCGATTTATTGGCGACGGTAAATTTGACAAATGTTGATCGGGAGCTGTTGCGGCAAATTGCCGACGAAGATGATTCGTAAGTTTAGGCGTGTGCCGCCGCTTGTTTTTGGTTGCGACACTTTAAG
>CAJORE010000167.1 GCA_905236595.1 uncultured Selenomonadaceae bacterium
GCGCTCGGTTGTGTCGGCAAATTCGTTCTTGCCGGTGACCAGCAACCATTGCACCGCATCATCTTGCGCGGCTTTTGTCAGCACCTCGATCATGGCGCGGTTTATACTACGCGCTCCGCGACTGCCACCCGAAATAAGCACAATTTTTTTCTCCGGCGAAAACGAAAATTCGTCCAACGCCGACTTTCTTTGCGCCGTCATAACCTCGCGCCGGATAGGGTTGCCGGTAAATACCGTTTTGCCGGGGGGAAAATTTTTCGCCGCCGCCTGTGTACCGACAGCGATTTTCGTAACAAATCTCGACAATATTTTATTGGTTATTCCCGCCACCACATTTTGCTCTTGGACGAGGGTCGGAACCCCCATAAGGCTTGCCGCCAACAAAATGGGGCCTGCCACATAACCGCCCGTACCGATTACGAGATCCGGCCTGAAGCGATGCACTATGCCGGACGCTCGCACAACACCCAACGATGCTTTCGCGGCGCGCACGAGATTTTTGAGCGTCAAATGCCGTTCAAATCCTTCAAGTTCCAATCCTATGAAGGGTAAATTTTCTTTGGGAACAATATCCGCTTCCAACCCTTTTTTTGTGCCGACATAAAGAAATTCGGCGTCATCTTGACGGCTCTTTATGGCATTTATTATTGTAACAGCCGGGTATATATGGCCGCCCGTACCGCCGCCGGAAACAATTATTCTCATGATGCCTTGCCTTCTGCCATATTCGTAACAATGCGCTTAAAATCGTGGCCGCGCTCCTCAAAGCCGTCATACATATCAAAGCTGGCGCACGCCGGAGACAACAGAACAATTTGCGGCGGTGCGGCAAGTTTTCGCGACAATTCGACGGCTTTTTCCATTGAATAACCGGCTTCATGAATATGCGCGGCATCAAATCCGGCTGTCAGCGCCCCTTCCCGAAAACGCGCCGCCGCCGCGCCAACCAGAACAAGTTCGTCTACCCGTTCTTTAACCAATGTCATAAACTCCTGCAAATCCGTTCCTTTGTCGTCACCGCCGGCAATAAGTATTATATGTTCCGGGAATGTTTCAAGCGCCTTTATTGCCGAATCGGTATTGGTCGCTTTACTGTCGTTATAAAAAGGCACCCCATTGATTTCCGTAACAAATTCAATGCGGTGTTCCACGCCCTTGAAGGAGCGCAAAACGGGAACCATGGCGGCGGCGGAAACGCCCATAAAGAAGGCGCACGCGGCGGCGGCCAAAGCATTTTCAACGTTATGCCCGCCCTTGATGCCCAATTCGTCAATCGTCACCAATTTATGCTCCGCGCCCTGCCATTTAATGACAAGGCAATTATCTTCGACAAACGCACCCTCTTTTAAGTTCGTTCTCCGCGAGAAGAAACATACCTGCCCCTTGGCACGTTTGGCCATTTCCCTCGTGCGTGTATCATCATAATTTAGGATAACGAAATCGTCGGCGGTTTCGGCGGCAAAAATGCGTTCTTTCATAGCCTGGTATACATCCATTGAACCATGCCGCTTAATATGATCCGGCGTGACATTTAATATTGCCGAAACGTGCGGATGGAAATTGTGCGCCGCCTCCATTTGGTAGCTTGAAATCTCCGCCGCAATTACGCCGTTTTCGCCTACGCGCAAAGCTTCTTCACACAACGGAACACCTATGTTGCCACCGACGCCGACTTTGGCAAACGACGTCTCCAACAGCTTTCCCAGCAAAGTCACCGTCGTAGTCTTGCCGTTCGTGCCCGTAACGGCAACAAACGGCGACTTTGCAAGTTCGGCGGCAAATTCCACTTCGTTTGTTACATAAATGCCGCGCTTTATCGCCGCCTGCGCTATCGGCACGGCAACCGGCACAACGGGTGAAAGCAACAAAAGATCAACGCCGTCAAGCAGGCTCTCCTCCTGCCTTCCAAAAACAAACTTCACTCCGGCCGACTTTAACGCGGCAAAATCAAATTTTTTGCTCAGTTCGGCTTCGCTTTTTGTATCGCTCAAAGTCACGTTTGCCCCGCGTTTGCACAAAATTCCGGCCGCCGCCATACCGCTTATGCCTGCGCCTATAATCAATACGTTCTTCTTTTCCGTTATCATATCAAAACAATCTCCCCAACCATAATCAATCGGACGTTGTCTCCTTTTTTTCTCTCCCATACGCCTTTTGCGAACCGTTTGCCGCACCAACGATACGGCAAACGGCAATACATAATCGGTTTTATGCCACACTCCGTCAACCGTAGATTAAAACGCCGACGATCCCGGCGATTAAACCGACGCCCCAAAAAACCGTTACTGTTTTCCACTCGCTCCAACCGCCCAATTCAAAATGATGATGCAACGGGCTCATGCGGAAAACCCGTTTGCCCGTCGTTTGAAACGACACCACTTGAATGATGACGGACAAGGCTTCCGCCACAAAGATCACCCCAACAACAGCCAACAAAAATTCCGTATGGGTAAGTATACCCATGGCGGCAAAGGCACCGCCCAGCGCCAAAGAACCGGTATCACCCATGAAAACTTTGGCCGGATGAGCATTAAACGCCAAAAAACCGACGCAAGCGGCAGCCGTCGCCACGGCAAACACCGCCAAGTTGTCCGCGCCGGTTGCTATGGAAATCGCGGCATAAGCGCTCATGGCAACCGCCACCGTCCCCGCCGCAAGTCCGTCTAACCCATCCGTAAGATTAACAGCGTTCGACGCCCCAACCATTACAAAAAGCACCAATGGATAATAGAACACACCTAAATCCACCGGCGCATCGGCCAACGGCACCCATAAATCCGTATCAATATTTAATATCGTCCGTGCAACAATCATCGTTACTATGGCAATAACAATTTGTCCAACGAATTTTTGTTTGGCCTTCAAACCCAAATTTTGTTTTTTTACCACCTTGAGGTAATCGTCCAAAAAACCCAACGCAAAATGGCCGAGCATTATAAACAAGGTGAGCATAATTTCTGCAGAAATATCTGCAACGCATAGTGTTCCGATAACTATTCCCATAATTATCGCTACTCCGCCCATGGTCGGCGTCCCGCTTTTGGCCTGATGACTTTTAGGCCCTTCGGCGCGAATACTCTGGCCGAACTTCAACCGGTGCAATAACGGGATAAGCAACGGACAAAGCACCAACACCGTTATAAGCGAAACCGATCCCGCCGCCAACAACGGATTGGGATTGGTGGCGGCACTAATCGCCAAGAGAGCGGCAATACCGCAAAACAGAAGCAATCGAAAAGACATATAAAGACCTCACATTCCCAAAATTTTTCCTATTATATCACGGGTAAACATTTTGGCAATAGCGCCGGTGCGGCATATTGGCGGCAACGGCTAAATATGCTATAATCCATGCCGATATTTAACGTGCCAAAAGAAAGGAACACGCATGATACACATATTCGACGGCGCCATGGGAACTATGCTCCAAGCCGGGGGGCTTGCTCCCGGCGCGTGTCCCGAACTTATGAACCTTGATAAGCCCGCCGTTGTCAAAGACATACACCGTGCCTATATCGCGGCGGGAGCGACAATCATCGAAACCAACACTTTCGGCGCAAGTCCGCTGAAGCTTGCTCACTATAATTTGACGGAACGCACCCGCGAGATAAACCTGGCCGCCGTCGGCATCGCCAAAGAAGCGGCGGCGGGCAAGGCAAAAGTAGCCGGATCCGTCGGCCCGTCGGGACGCTTTATCGCGCCGTTGGGCGATTTATCTTTTGAAGAAGCCTACGATTCATTTTATACGCAAGCCGCGGCGCTTACCGAGGCCGGAGCGGACTATATCATCATCGAAACCTGCATTGACCTTCAAGAAATGCGCGCCGCCCTTCTGGCAACCAAAGCCGCCGGGAACGTCCCCGTGATATGCCAAATGTCCTACAGCGAGGACGGGCGCACGGTGACAGGAACAAGCCCCGCCGTAGCGGCAACGGTTTTAGAGGCAATGGGTGCCGCCGTTGTCGGAGTCAACTGCTCGCTTGGGCCGCAACAACTTATTCCCGTGGTCGCGGAACTTGCCGCCCATTGCCGATTGCCCATAAGCGTGCAACCTAATGCGGGTATGCCCTATTTAGAAAACGGCGTAACCAAATTTCCCATGAATCCGGCCGATTTTGGAGCATTTGCACCCAAACTTGTCGCCGCCGGAGCAACTTTCTTGGGCGGTTGCTGCGGCACAACGCCGGAACATATCAAGGCGTTGGCACAAAATGCCCAAAATCTTACCGCCGCCGAGCGCCCGCCAAAGCCCTCCCCCGTTGTACTGACAAGCCGCAGTAAAGTCGTTACAATCGGGTGTAATCTTCCGACTCGTCTTATCGGTGAGCGCATAAATCCCACGGGGCGAAAAAAATTGGCGGCGGAAATTCGCGAAGGTTCGCTTCTGACCGTCAAAAAAGATGCTTTGAATCAAACCAAAGCAGGGGCGGCCATTCTCGACGTCAATATGGGGGTTGGCGGCATTAACCAAACAGAGGCGATGCGTCGCGCAGTTACCGAAATATCACGAATAACCGACACGCCGCTGGCCATTGATACCGGCGATGCCCAAGCTCTTGAAGCAGGTCTGCGGGCATATCCGGGACGGGCGCTGATAAATTCCGTCAGCGCCGAACCGGAACGCTTAAAGGAGTTTTTGCCCTTGGCGAAAAAATACGGTGCCGCCCTGATTGTTCTTCCCATAACAGCCGAAGGCGTCCCCAAGACTTCTGCCGAACGTATTGAAGTCGCCGCAAAAATCATTGATGAAGCCGGTCAATACGGCCTAACCGAGGGCGATTTCGTATTGGATGCGTTGGTCATGACCGTAAGCGCCGACGCCGCCGCCTGCCGCGAAGTGCTTGCCACATTAAAGGGGTATCGCGAACGTTTCGGCTATCCCACAACCATGGGACTGAGCAACATATCTTTCGGCCTGCCGGCGCGACCTTTGATAAACGGAACATTCTTTGCCATGTGTTTGGCGGCGGGACTTAATGCGCCGATTATGAATCCCTACGACGAAACCATGCAAAACACGTTAATGGCGGCGGCGGCACTTTTAGGCGACGATCCCAATGGCCTGAATTTCAGCAAACGACACGCAGGAACAGCGACGAAAACGGCTACAGCTCCCGACGCCGACGAAAATATGCCCGTGCTGACGGCAATAAAAAACGCCGTCATCGACGGCACAAAAGATGAGATTGCCTCTTTGGTGGCCAAAGCCTTGGCCGAAGGCTACGATACGGCGGCCATAACGAACGATGCCTTGACGGCGGCCATGAACGACATCGGCGAAGACTTCGGCGCCGGAAGATTGTTCTTGCCGCAAGTGCTTTTGTCCGCCGAAACGATGCGCGCCGCTTTCGACGAATTGCAACGGCTTGTCCCCGCCGTTGCCACGGAAAAACTCGGCACCTTCGTCATCGCCACGGTAAAAGGCGACGTGCATGATTTGGGCAAGAATATCACGGGTGCGCTCCTTGCCAACAGCGGCTTTGAACTTATTGATCTGGGCAAGGACGTGGACAAAGCCGAAATCGTAAAAGCCGCCATGGAGCGCGACGCGGATATTGTCGGACTGTGTGCGTTAATGACAACAACCATGACACAGATTGACGATACCATTGCCGCTTTGCGCGAAGCGGGGCTTAAAGCGCGGGTGATGGTAGGCGGCGCGGCGCTTACCCAAGAGTACGCCGACCGCGTCGGTGCAGACGCCTACGCCCGCGATGCGGTGGCGGCAGTAAAACTTGCCAAAGCAATGCTCGAAAAATAAAGCAAAAAACGACGGAAGGATTTTTCTTCCGTCGTTTTTTCGTGCAGGAAAAACATACAACACGGCGAATTATATCGGATGACGGCACTTAGGAACAATTTATTTCTTCACGGTTCCTTACCGTGCCTTACGCCTTATCAACCTCCGTGAAACTGATTTTTTATGAGCCGTTTACCGCGCTTTCGGCGCAATCGACGGCAATACCCGGACAGTTGCTAAGGACGCCCGAAAGACGAAGGAGCGAAATCATACCATGCGCGGTTATAAAATGAAGATAATGTTATCGGGAACCAAGCCCGCAATCTGGCGGGTATGCGTCCTGCCTGATCAGCTTGCCATTCGCGAATTGTCCGACATCTTTGAACGCATAGTCGGCTGGCGCGACAGCGAACACGACGCGACGCGGCCGGCTCGCTTCGTCTTTCCCGATGCCGACATGACTTTTACCTCCGACGGCACGGACGACGAGGGGCAAAACATTCGCTGGCGCGAAGAACAGGCAGAAGAAAAAATCCCCGGCGTAACCGTCAAACGCTTGAAAGCCCGCGCCATAAAACCCGATGAGCCGCTCATTGCCGACGTCTTGCAAAAAACCTTCGCCGGAAACAAAGAATTTTTTTATTACTTTTTGCCCGCCGAAGGCGCCGAGTGGGAACATAAAGTCCGCCTCGAAAAAGTAATCAACGATTGCAAACCGTACCCCGAAATTTTGGGTCACTCCGGCGAATGTCCGCCGGCAAAGTTTACGGGCGGAATTTTCAAATGGCAAAGCCTGTCCGTAAACGACCGTCGCCGCGCCCGCGACGGGCTTTTCCCCTACAACGAAAAGAAAATCGGTATGCGGCTCAAAGATTATTATTTCTTGGGCGAAGCCGCCAAAGAATCGGACGCCAACGCCAAAACCCCGCCCAAAGAGATCGTAAAAATCAAAATCAGCGACAAGGAATTTACCGATAAATTCATGGAGCTGGTTCGCGAGCGTGACAAGGATGTTCCCGACAAGTTCCCGTTGCGCGACGGATTGACGCACATGAGCGAAGCCGATCTCGACCGAATAATCGCCAACTGCGATGTTCCCGCAACGGAACTGGCCGGTCTTACCTCCGGCGACAGCAAACGCGATTTTTTGGCCGCGCATTTTACCGCTCCCAAAGAACTCGAACGGTATATGTTGGGGCTTAATAACCGCGAATGGCAATCCCTTGCCAACGATGCGGCATGGCAAGAATCCAAGCTCTATTACATGGATCCGGACGAAGATGATTTCCAGCGCATGGTGGCGGAACTGCACGTTTTTACCACGGAAATAAACGAAATACACGTTCCCGACGAAATGAAAGCCGCTTTTTTACGTCTGAAAGACGATAAGTTTTTTGAACGCCGCCGCCGCGACCTGAGCCATGTCCGCGATGCCGCAGAATTGGCCGCCGCTTTGTACGGTTTTGCTCCCATAAACCAAGTCAACAAAATATATTCGCTGAAATACGGAAACAAATATAACGATGAGCAACTTTTGTCAAACCTCAGCGATATTTGCCCCGTGCAACGCAATTTTGTCATTGACTATGAGCGCCGCGAGATAATCGACCGCAAAATCGTTGCCGACGCCAAAAGGTTGCACCCGTTCGTGCGTACGGACTTGCGGTTTTGGCGGCCAATGA
>CAJORE010000168.1 GCA_905236595.1 uncultured Selenomonadaceae bacterium
CTCCTGAAGCGTAGCACCACTACGCTTCGTCGTCATTCCTTGTCTGCCGAAAAAATCCCTCGGCAATGGCACGAACTCATTTATGCATTGCTTCCTAAAAAAAGCGGCGCGACAAATTTCTTTTTCTTGACCGCACCTTCGCTTGTAACTATAATGGGGTTCGCATAAATAAAAAGTCGCAAAAAAATCGGAGGTGCATTGCGATGAAAATTGCCATGGCAAACGATCATGCCGGAACGGGTTTGAAAAACGAAATTAAAGCTTACCTTGAGTCTGCGGGACACGAGGTCAAAGATTTTGGAACTTACGACGAAAATTCTTGTGACCTGTCGGATTTTGTTTATCCCGCCGCCCTCGCTGTCGGCAAAGGCGAATGTGAACGCGGCATCTTCGTTGACGGCGTAGGTTACGGCAGTGCGCTTATAGCCAACAAAATAAACGGTTGCTACGCGGCGGTTTGTCAGGATCCGTTCTGCGCCAAGCTTGCCCGCGAACACACAGACTCAAATGTACTTTGTATCGGCGGCAAGATAATCGGCGGCGCGATAGCCATGGAGATCGTGAAAACGTGGCTTGCCACCGACGCGCTCACCGATGCGAAATACCGTCGTCGCGTCGAAAAAGTTGCGGCCATTAACGACAAACATTGCGTTCCCGTCAAGTAGCCCGACGGATAAAGAAAATGATAACTGATTTTCACGCGCATTGTTTTCCGGAGAAAATTGCCGCCGCAGCAATAAAAAAATTAAGTGAAATGAGTCGCAGTGCGCCTTTCTCCGACGGGACAATCGACGGGCTATTGGCATCAATGGAAAAATTCGGCATCGATCGCTCGGTCATTCTTCCCGTTGCGACGCGTCCGGCGCAAGTGGAGCATATAAACGACGTTGCGGCGGCGACGAACGAACAATATGCCGACAAGGGGATTTTTTCCTTTGGCGGCATCCACCCCGATTACGCAAATTTTAAGCGCGAGTTGTCGCGAATCGCCGTCAACGGATTGAAAGGGATAAAGATTCATCCCGTATATCAAGAAACGGATATCGACGACAAAAATTTTTTGCGGATTCTGTACCGCGCCGCCGAATTGGATTTAATCGTCGTCACTCACGCAGGGCAAGACATAGGTTTCCCCGGCAAAATTCATTGCTCGCCGAAGATGATACGCAATGCAATGGATTCAATCGGCACATTTAAGTTTGTTTTGGCGCACATGGGCGGTGGCGCGAGTGGGACGAAGCTATAACGCTGCTTGCCGAAACTTCGGTATATATCGACACGGCGTTTTCCTTCGGCGAGATAACGCCCGCCGAAGGGCAATATTTTTCCCCGTCGGAGAAAAAAATGCTCGACGAAAAAGATTTTTTGCGTTTTTTGACGGCTTTCGGCGCGGAGAGGATTTTGTTCGGCACGGACAGCCCGTGGGGTTCTCAGGGTGAATCCGCAGCGTTCATAAAAAACCTCCCGCAAGTGACGGCAGAGGACAAAGAAAAAATTTTTAACGGCAACGCCGAAAGAATTTTGGGAAACGTTTTTTAGGAACGGGGGTAGAAGATTTGCTTAAAGGACTGGAAGGACTGAAAAATATTCATTTTGTCGGCATCGGCGGTGCGGGCATGAGCGCGTTGGCGAAAATTTTGTTGGAGATGGATTTTGTCGTTACCGGCTCAGACAAAAACGATTCGCCAATCATCGCCGAACTGCGCGCCAAGGGCGCAACGATCGCGACGGGCGGACACAATGCCGACAACGTTAGGGGCGCGGATGCCATAGTGGTGTCGAGCGCGATTCCCTTCGATAACCCCGAAGTATTGGCGGCGCACGATTTGGGTATACCAAAACTACACCGTTCCGACATAAATGCCGCATTGCTGAACGCAAAAAAGGGTATCGCCGTCGCCGGAGCGCACGGCAAGACAACCACAACGTCTATGATCGGGGTTATGCTTCATGACTTAAATATGTCGCCGACGGTAATAATCGGCGGCGAATCACCTGATCTTGGCACAAACGCGCTTTTGGGCGAGAGCGAATATTTGGTTAGCGAAGCGGACGAGAGCGACGGTTCGTTCCTCAAACTACAGCCGCATATCGCCGTTGTTACCAACGTGGAGAACGATCATCTTGACCACTACGGAACGATGGACAACATTCGCGCCGCGTTCGCGCAATTTATCGGCAACGTAAAAGCAACGGAAGGCGGATTCGCCGTTTTGTGTTTCGACAGCGAAAATTTGGTGCGTATTGCCGAAGGGGGCATAGATTGTCCCGTTTATTCTTACGCCATCGATCACGAGGCGGATTTTCGCGCGACGAACATTGTAATGGACGGCAAGGGCACGGCTTTTGACGTTGTGCACGGCGCGGAGAATTTGGGCCGCGTCACTATAAACATTCCCGGTCGGCACAATATTTTGGACGCAATGGCAACTGTTGTCACGGGAATTAACATTGGGCTTACCGTTCCCGATATGGCGATGGCGTTGAAAAATTTTCACGGCGCAAAAAGACGCTTTGAAACCAAGGGACGGGAAAAAGGGGTGTGGATCGTGGATGATTACGGTCACCATCCGACGGAGATTACGGCGACTCTCGAAGCGGCGAAGGAAACAAATCCCGGTCGGCTCATATGCGTCTTCCAGCCGCATCGTTATTCGCGGACAAAACTTTTGCACACGGAGTTCGGCACAGCTTTTGATGCCGCCGACGTGTTGATTTTGACCGATATTTATTCGGCGGGAGAAGAGCCTATACCGGGCATTGACGGCACGACCATTCTCTATGACGTGAAAAATTTCACGGGCAAGTCGCCCATCTACATTGAAAAGCGAGAGGACATCGCAAAATATCTCGCGGACATGGCGAAGGATGGCGACCTTATCATCACAATGGGCGCGGGCGACATCTACAAAACGGGCGAAGAGCTGACAAAAATTTTGAGGGAGCGTAACTGATTGATGAGCAAGAAAAAAATCGTCGTTGTAATGGGCGGCACGTCAACGGAAGCAGAAGTAAGCCGCAGGAGCGGCGCGGCGATTTTGTCCGCACTTAAAGAGCGCGGGTTTAACGCCGCACCTTTGGAACTTAATCCTATGACATTTGCCGAGGACATAAAGGCTCTGAAACCCGACATTGTTTTTAACGCTTTGCATGGAAAATTCGGCGAGGACGGCATCGTTCAGGGCGTACTGAAAATGCTTGACATACCATTCACAGGGTCGGATATTTTGGCATCGGCTCTCACAATGAACAAGGCCGCCGCCAAACGGCTTTTTTTTGCCGAAGGTATTGCCACGCCGCAATATCGCGTCTATTTGCAAAGTGATGATCTAAATAAAGCGGCAGAAGAAATTTTACACGAATTTTCTTTGCCCGTTGTTATCAAAGCTGCGGAACAGGGATCGTCCATCGGCGTGTTCATTGTGGAGCGTGCCGAGGACGTTGCACCTGCGCTCAAAGACGCGCTTTCCTTCGGTAACGAAGCCTTGGCAGAGGCATTCGTCAATGGGCGCGAACTTACGGCTACCGTCTTTGGCGACGAAAAAACAGCCACCGCTTTGCCCCTTATCGAGATAACCACCATCAGCGGACGGTACGACTACAACAGCAAATACACGGTGGGCGCGTCGAGCCACATCGTTCCCGCGCCTTTACCGGACAAACTGACCGCCGAAATAAAAGCAATGGCGGAGAAAACTTTTCTCGTTTGCGGGTGCAAAGGCGTTGCTCGCGTCGATTTTATGCTGGATGAAAACAACTCGCCCTACGTCATCGAAGTAAATTCCGTGCCGGGCATGACGGCAACTTCCCTCGTACCCGATGCGGCGCGCGCAGCCGGTCTTGATTTTCCCGCATTGTGCGAAAAAATATTGATTATGGCCGGATTTGACGGTTAAGCAAATGGCGAAGAAAACGACCAAGGGGACGGCGCACTCGGCAAACACAAAAACGAAAAAACCGGTGACA
>CAJORE010000169.1 GCA_905236595.1 uncultured Selenomonadaceae bacterium
CGCCGACACCCGCCGCAATGAGCACCCCGCAGTTGGCGCCGTCGCCCGTTGCCGGAGCCGGCGCACCGCCGCCTCCTCAACAGGCAATGCCCCAACCGCAGATGATGCCGCAAGGGCAGATGATGCAACCGCAAATGATGATGCCTCCGCCGGGGCAAATGTACGCCATGCCCGGAGCGAACGGCGTTCCCGTTCAACCGGCCATGTTCGTGCCGCTCAACACGGAGCCGGTGCAAGTAAACGACGCCAATATCGGACTTATATTGGACGTTCCGCTCCAAATAACGGTAGAGCTTGGCCGTACACGGATGTCCATAAAGGATATTTTAGAGCTGACCACAGGCTCGATTATCGAGCTTGAAAAATTGGCGGGCGAACCGGTGGATATTCATGTAAACGGCAAATTCTTGGCCAAAGGCGAAGTTGTCGTCATTGACGAAAACTTCGGCGTAAGGATTACGGATATTGCCAGCCCTGCCGAGCGTGCGGCTAAGTTGCAATAGCGGTTGATTAACCAATAACGGTTTTACTGATTGTGGATAGCGAACAACAAAGGCAATGCGTGGTTTTGTTGCAAGATGCGCTAACAATGATTATTGCTTGGCACCTGTTTTGTCTTATTGTTCGCCCTCTATAATATATAGTGTCAATAGGATTCCCTAATGGGAAATTATTTATGATGAGGAGAGATGTTAAGATGGCAACACGAGTTCTGGTAGTTGACGACGCTGCTTTTATGCGCATGATGGTTAAGGATATCTTGACCAAAAACGGTTACGAAGTCGTCGGCGAAGCCGAAAACGGCATGAAGGCTTTGGAAAAATATCAGGAGCTTAAACCCGACCTCACCACCATGGATATAACCATGCCGGAGATGGACGGCATCAGCGCCGTTAAGGAAATAAAGAAGATTGATCCCAACGCGAAGATTGTTATGTGCAGCGCTATGGGGCAGCAAGCCATGGTTATCGAAGCTATTCAAGCAGGCGCACGCGACTTCATCGTTAAGCCTTTCCAGGCCGATCGCGTCCTTGAAGCTGTACGCAAAGCGGTTGGCTGAGCCTGAGTTTGTATGCGACTCGGCTTAACGACGATTTGCATTTGGCTGTTGATTTTCGGGGGCGTTGTTTTTGCCGCCCCCGAAAGCGGCGGCTACTTGGCCGGATACGAAAACGTCGATCCGCAACCTTCGACGTTTTCCTTGTGGTCAACGCTCGCTTACCTGCTCAGTTTGCTTTTCGTTTTTTTGTTTGTGGCCGGTGCGGCCTATATGGCGGCACGTTTTTTGGGCGGTCGCCTCAACCAAAACATCGGAAGCGGCGGACGGTTGCTTCAAAGTGTAGCCTTAGGCCCAAAAATGTCGGTGTGTGTTGTGGAAATAGCCGGCAAAGTTATATTGTTGGGTGTAACGGAAAATAACGTGAATCTTCTTGGCGAGATTGATGATCTTGAAGAGATTGAGCGCTTACATCGTCAAAGTTTTGCCACCGATTTGAGCGGCACAATGTTTGGTAGTCAATTTGGTACGCTGTCCGGCTTGGTGCAGAAGATACCGCCTTTTTTTCGCAATGATAAATAGTGCATTTTTAATCATCGCCCGTCACAACCGCTTTTTGAATCACTTGCGCGACGTTAGGCAATGCGGCAAATTGTATTTCGGCCTTTCAAGCCGTTCGTCGTGTCTGCAGATGCGGTCGAGTCAAAGGTGTTTGTTGGCCGTCGGGCGAATATTTTTGTTTTGGGTTCTTTGTTTTGCCCTATTCACCGATACGGCCTTTGCCGCGCCGTTGCCCGACCTGAACGTCAGTCTCGGCACAACGGAAAACCCTCAGGACGTAGCCGTCACTTTACAGGTGATGGCGCTGTTGACCGTAGTCACGTTGGCTCCCGGCATTTTGATGATGACCACATCATTCGTGCGAATAGTCGTCGTGATAGGTTTTTTGCGCAACGCCCTTTCCACACAAAACGTGCCGCCGAACCAAGTTGTATTGGCGTTGGCCATGTTCCTTACGTTTTATGTGATGAGTCCGTATTGGAGTGCCGCCAACGATAACGGCATACAACCTTATTTAGCGGGGGAAATAACCCAGGAAGAGGCTCTCAAGAACGTCGTCGACCCCATGCGCGAGTTTATGTTTAAGCAAACTCGCGAAGCGGACTTGGCGCTCTTTGTCAATTTGGCCGACGACGAACGCCCGGACACGCAAGATGACGTATCCACGTTCACGCTCATACCGGCGTTTATCATAAGCGAACTTAAAACCGGCTTTCAATTAGGGTTTATGATATACATTCCCTTTATTGTCATTGACATGATTGTGGCCAGTACGTTGATGTCCATGGGTATGATGATGTTGCCGCCGGTGATGATTTCGATGCCGTTTAAGATATTGCTCTTTGTTATGGTTGACGGATGGCATCTTTTGATACGTTCGCTCATTACAAGCTTTAAGTAAGGAGTGAGGCGTATGTCCGGTGACGTTGTTGTGCAGTTGGCGCATCAGGCGTTGTTTGTTGTGCTTATAGTTGCCGCGCCCATGTTGGGCTTGGGTCTTATTGTCGGTCTTGCAGTCAGCGTATTTCAAGCGACCACGTCTATCCAAGAACAAACTCTCGCCTTCATCCCGAAAATAATTGCCGTGTTTGTGGCAATTTTGATTTTTGGGCCGTGGATGCTCCGCATAATGGTTGGTTATGTTACTAACATTTTCGTGAATTTGCCTTTGTATATAGGATAACTTGACGAGTGGATTTTTTTGATTTGCTGCAAGGCCACGCCGCCGTTTATATGCTTCTTTTGACGCGTGTCAGCGGAATATTTGTCATGTCGCCGTTCTTTGGCAGTTTGAATATTCCCGTAACCTTCCGTGTCGGAGCCGCATTTGCTTTTTCGCTGTTGCTGTTCCCCGTTGTAGACGCAAGCGAAATCATTTACGCCCCCGAATCAATGATTGCTTATGCTGCCGTCGTCCTTGCCGAATTTTTCATCGGTTGGCTCATCGGCTTTGTGGCGTATATATCATTCGCGGCCATCACCATGGCCGGCAAGATTATGGACTTGCAGGTAGGCTTTGCGATTGTCAACGTTATGGATCCGACTTCCGGTCAGCAAATGCCGCTAATCGGGAGTTTTCTTTATAATTTAGGGCTGATAGTATTTGTCGTGACAAACGGTCACCACATGATTATTGCGGCCTTGGCGGAAAGTTTCCGTGCTGTGCCGATTTTAGCCTTTGAATTTGATACTTCGTTGTCGGCCACGATTGCCCAATTTACCACGGGCATCTTCACCGCCGGCATGAAAATTGCAATGCCCGTGACCTTCGCAATACTTTTGACTAACGTCGGCTTGGGCATACTGGCAAGGACAATGCCGCAACTTAATATATTTGTTGTGGGGTTGCCTATGCACATCATGATCGGCTTGACCGTTTTAGCGCTCACCATTCCTTTCTACGTTATGTTTTTGGACGTAATTTTTAATGAAATGTATGGAAATATTTCTTTGGCAATACAATCATTGCACGGCAAAAGCTGACTTTTCGTTTGACCTGCAGCTTTTTGCCGACGGCGAAAAAACCGAGGAACCCACAGCAAAAAAACGTGCCGATGCGCGAAAAAAAGGACAGGTCGGCAAAAGCCAAGACTTAAACGCCGCCTTTGTCCTTTTGACGGGCTTTTTTGCTTTGCGTCTGCTGTGGGATTATATATACAGCGAGATCCATAATTTCACCGTATATACCTACACAAATATGATGGTGACCCTTGATACCGAGTCGATTATAAATATTTTCTTGAACATCGTATTGCTTTTTGCCCGCACGTCTTTGCCGGTTATGGCGGCGATATTGCTTTGCGGCTTGATAATAAATTTCTATCAAGTCGGTCTGCAATTCAACACCGAAGCCCTCGGTTTCAAACTAAGCAAATTAAATCCCATAAACGGTTTTGGCCGATTATTCTCCAAGCGTTCCCTTGTAGAACTTGTAAAGTCGCTGTTCAAAATCGCTGTTGTCGGTTTTTTCCTGTTTAATTACCTTGAAGACGAAATTCCTTTTGTGCCGAACTATATATTTTTGGATCTCATAACCTGTTTGGCAAAAATGGCCGACTTGATATTCGGCATGGCATTCCAAGTTATCGGAGTCATAATTCTTTTGGGCATACTGGATTTCGCGTATCAAAAATGGCAGACAACGCAAGATTTGAAAATGACGAAACAAGAAGTCAAAGACGAGATGAAAAACTCCGAAGGCGACCCCAAAATCAAAGGTAAAATCAAACAAAAGCAACGCGAGATGGCCATGGCACGCATGATGCAGGAAGTGCCGAAAGCCGACGTAATTGTCACCAACCCTACGCATTATGCGGTGGCGTTAGTATATAAACAGGGCGACATTGCTCCGAAAGTCATCGCCAAAGGGCAGGATTATGTGGCGCTTCGCATAAAGGACATCGGTCGCGAACACAATGTCGTGATAGTTGAAAACAAACCTTTGGCGCGTGCGCTTTATGCTTCAACGGAAGTCGGCGACATTGTGCCGCCGGATTTGTATCAAGCCGTTGCCGAAGTCTTGGCTTACGTTTATCGGTTAAAACACAAAGACAATGCGTATGCGGCATAATCGTTGACAGGAAGGAGGAAATATGGCGGCAGCATCGGGGACGACGCCGATTAGCGGCGGGCCAGTCGATAAAATAAAACAGTACAGCGACGTAATTATCGCTTTGGCAATCGTTACAATCGTCGTTATGATGATTATACCGTTGCCGACGGTGTTATTGGACGTCCTGATTTGCTTGAATATTACGGTCGCGCTGGTCATTGTCATCTCGACCATTTATAACGAAGAAGCTCTTGATCTGTCGGTATTTCCGTCTCTGTTACTCGTAACGACGTTGTTTAGATTGGCGCTTAATATATCGTCAACACGACTTATCCTGTTGTACGGCTACGCCGGTGAAGTAATTACCGCCTTCGGCAACTTCGTTGTCGGCGGTAATCCCGTCGTCGGCTTTATCATATTCATTATACTGGTCATAATCCAATTTATCGTCATAACCAAGGGTTCCGAACGTGTGGCGGAAGTTTCGGCGCGTTTCACGTTGGACGCCATGCCCGGCAAACAGATGTCTATCGACGCCGACTTGAACCAAGGCGCCATTACCGACGCCGAAGCAAAGACGCGCCGCGAAAAAATCCAACGCGAAGCCGACTTTTTTGGCGCTATGGACGGTGCCAGTAAATTCGTAAAGGGCGATGCCATAGCCGCTATAATAATAATGTTTATAAATATCGGCGGCGGATTTTTGATTGGTATCGTTCAACGTGACTTGGAAGTCATTCAAGCATTGCAACAATACACGCTCTTAACCGTCGGCGAAGGCTTGGTCAGCCAAATTCCGGCGTTGCTCATCTCTACGGCAACGGGTATTATTGTTACCCGCGCCGCTTCGGAAGGCAACTTGGGGTCTGACATAGTTGGGCAACTCATCCGCAATCAACGCATATTTTTCATCGTCAGCGGCGTTTTGTTCTTCTTGGCTTTGGTGCCCGGCTTGCCCGGTATTCCTTTTACCGGTTTATCCGTAGTTTGTGCGCTTATCGGCTACAACCTTAGGAAAAACGAAACGGTTGACGTCGAAGACAAGCACGAAAAACAAGAAGAAAAAGAGAAGGCCGATGCCACGAAACCGGAAAACATCGTTTCGCTTCTTGATGTCGATCCCATGGAACTGGAAATCGGCTACAGCCTAATCCCGCTCGTTGATACCGGTCAGGGCGGCGACCTTTTGGATCGCATAAAGATGATTCGCCGTCAATGTGCTTTGGAACTTGGGCTTGTCGTGCCGACGATTCGCATTCGCGACAACATACAAATAAAGCCCAGCGCGTACATCATCAAGCTAAAAGGGATCGAAATAGCCAAGGGTGAATTGCTTCTCGATCATTTCCTTGCCATGAATTCGGGAACGGTTTTTGAAGAAGTGCCCGGCATTGAAACGATTGAGCCGGCGTTTGGCTTACCGGCATTATGGATACCCGAATCCGAACGCGAGCAAGCCGAATTAAACGGCTACACCGTGGTCGATGCCGTATCGGTTTTGGCTACTCATTTGACGGAAGTCATAAAGGCACACGCCGACGAGATTTTGGGGCGTCAGGAAACACAGGATCTTATCGACAATTTGCACAAAAAGAATGCGGCATTGGTGGACGAGGTTGTCCCGAATCTCATGAACGCCGGCGAAATCCAAAAAGTATTGGCAAATTTGTTGCGCGAACGCATTTCGATTCGCGATATGTCAACAATATTGGAGGTTCTGGCGGACTATGCCCGCGCAACAAAAGATACGGAGATTCTTACCGAATATGTCCGTCATGCCATGGCAAGACAAATAACCCAACAGAACGTCCAACAAAACGTCTTGCCGTGCATAACCTTAGACCCGGCGCTTGAGAACAAAATTGCCAGCGGCGTCCAACGCACGGATCGCGGCTCATACGTCAGCATGGATCCCGATTCTTTGCAACGACTGATAACAACGTTAAGCAACGAACTCGAAAAATTGACGAACATGGGCTATCAGCCAATCGTTTTAACAAGTCCCGCCGTCAGGTTGTACTTTAGAAAATTAGTCGAACGTTCCGTACCCGGACTGATTGTTTTGTCCCATGCGGAAATCGAACAATCGGTTGAAATTCAAATTCTCGGGGTGGTGAAGATTTAAGTTGGTCGTAAAAACATACAAGGCTCCGACCATAAAAGAAGCCGTCGACGCGGCAAAAGAAGAGCTTGGCGTCGAAGCGCAGATTTTGCGGACGAAAAAGATAAAAGAAGGCGGCGTGTTAGGCTTTGGCGCACAAGAATTCGTTGAGGTAATGATGGCCGTCGAGGACGAAGAACCAAAAAAACCGGCCAAAAAGAAGTCTGCCGAACGCAAACGTCCGACCGCCGCATCAACGACAAAAAATGTTGTGCCGCCGCCACCTATACCGACAGCCGTCAAACCGGCCGCTCCCGTATTGCCGCCGTCGGTACTGGCCAAATATAAAACCGACGGCACTTCCGCCGGGGTGAGCATGGCCGAACAAACAGCCGCCGCCACCGTTATACCGGCGCCGAATTTTGCCGGGCTGAACGACGCCGTCCCGCCAAACAATGCCGCCGAGAAATTTGTCCCGGTAACGCCGCCGCTACAGAAAGTTGTCGTCGCACAACCGACTGAGCAAACACCCGCCAAACCGGCTCGACGCTCCAAAAGCAACCGAATCATCAAGGCTGTCGATGCCGAAATCGAAGAGCCCGACGAAATCGCCGAACCATCTTTCAAGGAAAAAAATCAAAACATTGAAGGAAATTCAAGCGAAGCGAAGAAAATACAAAAGTTGGAAGATGAATTGGCGCAAATGAAGGCTCTGTTGGCGGAGGTTATGAGCCAAAAGCAACCCGAAGAAATTTTCCCGTTGCACGAAGCTTTGCGCCAACAGGAGGTCGAGCAGAAAGTCTTGACCGATATGGCGGGAAAATCCGGCGCCGGCGAAACATTGGTGGATTGGCGAACCAAAGAAGCCCGACTCACTTTGCAAAATTATCTTAAACGCAGTATCGGCTTCACCGGCGGCATCGACTTAATCCCAAAAGGCGTTAGGATTGCCGCTTTAATCGGGCCCACCGGGGTTGGCAAGACCACGACACTCGCAAAAATTGCCGCGAAGTTCGTTTTGGAAAAAGGCGCCCGGACGGCGCTCATTACGGCCGACACCTATCGAATATCGGCTGTCGAACAACTAAAAACGTACTCCGACATCATCGGCCTGCCCCTTGAAATAGTTTATAACCCCGAGGAATTGCGAAAGGCCATCCGTCGTCATACCGATAAAGACTTGATACTCATTGACACGGCAGGGCGAAGTCAGCACAACGATTTCCAAATAAAGGAACTGAA
>CAJORE010000170.1 GCA_905236595.1 uncultured Selenomonadaceae bacterium
AAAGAAAACCAATGCCGCCCGTATTTTGGACAGATTGAAAATAGACTATGAATTGCGCGAATACGAAGTTGACGAAGAAGATTTAAGCGCCGTCCACGTTGCCGAAACAGCGGGACTGCCCATTGCCAACGTCTATAAAACATTGGTTTGTCGCGGTGACAAAACCGGCATCATCATGGCGGTCATCGAAGGGGACAAGGAACTTGACCTGAAAGCGCTGGCCGCCGCCACGAAAAACAAGTCGGTTTCCATGGTGCATTTGCGCGAGGTTTTTGCCCTCACCGGCTACATTCGCGGCGGTTGTTCGCCACTTGGCGCAAAAAAGAATTATCCCGTTGTGATAAACAGCGCGGCCGAAGGCAAAGATTTCATTGCCGTAAGCGCCGGCATACGCGGCGAACAACTATTGCTCAAGCCGCAAGACCTGTTGCGGGCGACCGACGGAGTTTTTGCCGATATTGAGGCGCCATGATGAAGCGTGTTCGGTTTGCCTATATTTTGCCAATCAAATTGCCCATAATTTCCGCGTACTTGGCTTCAAGCTCGCGAGTGTAGAGATCGCCGCGCCCGACCGTTGAATTTTGCAGGAGGGGGCGGATTTTTTTGTGCAACGCTTGCACAAGGTCGAAGTCACGGGCGAGATTCACCGCCAACGCCACATATTTTTCATAGGAATCGACAGCTAAATCCGCCAGACCGATGTTCGCCAAAATCCCCAACGAAAACCGCATATTGCGCCTTTCGCCGTACAGCGACACGACGGGAACGCCCATGTACAGCGCGTCGCAAGTGGTGCCGCCGCCCGTATACGGGTATGTGTCAAGCGCGATGTCGATGCTTTGGTAACGCCGCATATAATCGGCGCTCCCCGCTTCAAACACTATGCGCTCCAACGGCATATCGGCGCCGCCAAAACGCATTTTCGCCGTCGCCGTCAGTTCGTTGTCGGAATAATCGGCGGATTTTAGGAGCAACCGGGCATCCGGTACGACATTCAGTATTTCGCGCCACGCGCCAAGCATTTTGTCCGTGATTTTGTTGTAACGGTTGAAGCAACCGAACGTGACAAACCCATTGGCCAAACAAGGTGCATCGGCACAGTTCGGCACAGCGTCGCCGGTTATGCTCGGCGTGTAGCTGAATTGGCCAGTCAAAAAAAGCGGCCGTTCCGTAAAAAAGGCTTCGTTGCCCGGCGGATCGACAACACGGTCGGTAATATAATAATCGACGGTCTTTAGTCCCGTCGTCGCCATATCGCCGATGCCCGACATTTGCACGGGCGCCGGTTTGTACGCCAAAACGGGCAAAAAACTGTTGGCCGTATGGCCGGCCAAATCAACCAGAATATCAATTTTATCGGCATATATTTTCGCGGCGGCCGTCGCAAAATCCATATCGGACACGTCAACAAAATGTTCGACGGCGGCGGCAATAACGTCGGTTACTCGGTCGCGCATCTTGCCGCCGGAGTACATAAACACCTCAAAACGCGTGCGGTCGGCATATTTTAGGAGCGCAACAAAAAATTTTGCCGCAACGTGTTGCCGACAATCGGGAGACAGGTAGCCGATGCGAATACGTCGCCCGCCGCCCGCAAGTTCCCGGCTCAAAAGCGCCGTATCGTGAACGTAGGGGACAACGTCGGCAAATATGTCGTTATACGCCCGGGAGAGATTAAACAGTTCCGTCGCCGAAATTTCCGTGTGATGAACATAAAAGAGCATTTTGCCGAAATTATCGACGCGCTCCCGTAAATCGACGGCGTACCGATAGGACTGTTGCGCCGCATGAAACGCGGCGGCAATATCGCCCGTTTTTTCGGCGACGGGGGCAAAATATTCGTAAAAAGCGTGCATGACAAACGGCGACGGTTGTTTACAGACGCCGCACTCTATATTGTCCAGCGTGCTTTTTATTATCTCGTAAATTTTTTTGCGGCAATCTGCGGCCACGTCGCTACCGACGATGACAAGCTTTATTATTTCTTCGGGCGTACGCAACAGACCCGCTTCGTAAGCTTGATAGAGCCAATAAAAAGCTTGCCTTTTGCCGTCCGTAACGAGGGGCGAATTTTTTTGCTCAAGTCTAAAAACCGCATCGGCAAGCGCTTCACCCAACACAAGGCATTGCTGCGGCGCTAAGACAAGCGCCGCGCCCTTTATCAAGGTTTGGCCGAATTGCAAGGCGGCGCCTTGGTCATTGCCCGTTTTCAACATTTGCAAAAATTTGTGATACTTACCGTCGGCGCCGCTACCGACGGCTTTTTTTAGTTTTCGCATCCTTCGTCCTGCCCCATTATTTCGTCATACTTTGCCTCCAACTCGCGAGTATAGTCCGCCGGGCGGCAAAGAACGGAATTTTGCATCATCGTACGCAAATTGCGGTGCAAATATTGCAACAATTCGCCGTTTTGCGCCAAATATACCGCCGTGGCGATATATTTGCCGAGATTGTCCGCCGCCAAATACGCCAATTCCAAATTTTGCAACAAGCTAAAGGAAAAGCGCGTGTTGCGCCGCAAACCGTACCGCGTTACCACGGGTACGCCCATATACAGCGCATCGAAAGTCGTGCCGCCGCCGGTATAGGGATATGTGTCAAGAGCTATGTCAACGGCCAAATAACGGCGCAAATAATCGCGGCTGGCCGGTTCAAAATCAATCCGGGCAACGTCCAAACCGATTTTTTTGAAGCGCTCCTTGGCAATGG
>CAJORE010000171.1 GCA_905236595.1 uncultured Selenomonadaceae bacterium
AGTGGTGCTACGCTGAGGAGGAATGACGCAGTATGCCGGAAAAAGACCCGGCAAGGGTGCGGACGAATTATGCAGTGTTTCCTTAGTCCGCGCAGTCAATCACTTTTTTTGCGTGAAAACAGGAAAAATAAAAATTTATGTCGAATGTAACGTATTTGAAAATAAAAAGTGACGACACGGATTAAGGAGAAATTTATGAAAGTTTTTGAAACACAAGTTGGCGGGCGAAAGCTCGTCATCGAAAACGGGAAAATGGCCAAGCAAGCCAACGGCGCCGTCTTGGTTCGTTACGGTGATTCGGCGGTGCTGGTTGCCGCCACCATGTCCGGCGAACCCCGTGAAGGCGTGGATTTTTTCCCGTTGACCGTTGATTTTGAAGAAAAAATGTATGCGTCCGGCAAAATTCCCGGCGGTTTCATCAAACGCGAAGGACGCCCCAGCGAACACGCCATCCTGTGCAGTCGGTTAATCGACCGCCCCATTCGTCCCTTGTTCCCCGAAGGTTTTAGGAACGACGTACAAATTATTGCCACGGTGCTTTCCTTTGATTCCGACAACGAGCCGGAACTTTTGGGAATGATTGGCGCTTCTTGCGCCTTGTCGGTAAGCGACATTCCTTTTGCCGGTCCCATAGCCGGTGTTCGCGTCGGACGCATTGGCGATAAATTTATCATAAATCCCACGGAACAGGAACGCGCCGAAAGCTCTTTGAACCTCACCGTAGCCGGTTCCGCCGACGCAGTGATGATGGTTGAGGCCGGGGCGAACGAATTGCCCGAAGAAGTAATGCTTGACGCGATTTTGTTCGGTCACGAAGAAATCAAACGCATCGTGCAATTCCAAAACGACATCGTTGCCGAGTGCGGCAAGGAAAAGGCTAAAGTCAAACTCTTCACCGTGCCGCCGGAATTGGAACAAGCCGTTCGCGATTTTGCCGCCGAAAAAATAAATGCGGCGGTTCGCAATCCCGACAAATTGGCGCGTGACGGCGCAATAAAAACCGTGAGCGAGGAAACGACGGCGCACGTTTTGCAAGAGTTTCCCGATACGGAAAAAGAAATCGCCTATGTTTTCCATAAGCTTACCAAAGAAATCGTGCGCCGCATGATAACCCACGAAAAGATTCGTCCCGACGGACGCGCCACCGACGAAGTGCGTCCCATTTCCTGCGAAGTCGGCCTGTTGCCGCGTACGCACGGTTCGGGGCTGTTCACCCGCGGACAAACGCAAGTATTGACCCTTACGACCTTGGGCGCCATCGGCGACGAACAAATTATCGACGGGCTTGCCCCCGAATACGCCAAACATTACATTCACCAATACAATTTCCCCGGCTACAGCGTCGGCGAAGCGCGTCCGGCACGCGGCCCCGGGCGGCGCGAAATCGGTCACGGCGCACTTGCCGAACGTGCCTTGGTGCCGGTTATCCCCAATATCGAAGATTTCCCCTATACCATCCGCCTCGTCTCCGAAGTTTTGGAATCCAACGGCAGCAGCTCCATGGGTAGCGTTTGCGGCAGCACGCTTTCGCTTATGCAAGCCGGCGTACCGATAAAGCGTCCGGTGTCCGGCGTTGCCATGGGACTTGTCAAAGACGGCGACAAATATACGATTTTAACGGACATTCAAGGCATGGAAGATGCCTTGGGCGACATGGACTTTAAGGTCGCCGGGACAAGCGAAGGCGTGACCGCCATCCAAATGGACATCAAAGTGGACGGTTTGTCCCGGGAAATTTTATCCTCGGCGTTGGAACAAGCCAAACGCGGCCGCGCATTTATCCTGGGCAAGATGCTTGAAGTGATAAAAGAGCCGGCGGCAGACTTGTCGCCCTATGCCCCGCGTGTGCGGACGATTGTTATTCCCATCGACAAAATCCGCGAAGTCATCGGCACGGGCGGCAAAGTTGTCAAGAAAATCATCGACGAAACCGGCGTCACCGTCGATATACACGAGGACGGCAACGTCTTTGTTTCCTCCACGGACAAAGAGGGCATGGAACGCGCCGTTAAGATGATCGAAGAAATCGTCAAGGAAATAGAAGTCGGCGAAGTTTACACGGGCAAAGTGACGCGCCTTATGAAATTCGGTGCCTTCGTCGAACTGTTGCCGGGGCGCGAGGGGCTTTGCCACATTCGCGAACTTAGCCGCCGCCGCATCGAAAAAATCGAAGATGCCGTGCAGGTTGGCGATCAGTTGACGGTGAAGGTAACGGAGATTGATGAGAAAGGGCGCATAAACGTCTCCCATCGCGCCACTTTGAAATGAACACGGACAGCCAAGAAACCGCTGTGAGGTGAAAAGTTATGGCGGCAAAAAAACAGTTGCCATCGGCAAACGAAATCATCGGCAACTTAAGTACCGCGCCGAAACCGAAAAGCCCCGGCGAAATCACGGCACGGTACAATTTGAAACGCCAAGAGTACCAAGAACTCAAAATGATTAGCGACAACAGCCCGGAAAAGCGCGAACAAATTGCCATGCTCTACGCCGAAGCCAAAGTATTGGGGTGGATATTGGGCAAGACGGAAAAAGAAGTAATTGCCGAAGTCCACGGGCAGGGAAATTTGCGCAAAGGATGATTGAAAAGTAAGGAAACACTGCATAAATGAGTTCGTGCCATTGCCGAGGGATTTTTTCGGCAGACAAGGAATGACGACGAAGCGTAGTGGTGCTAC
>CAJORE010000172.1 GCA_905236595.1 uncultured Selenomonadaceae bacterium
GACAGGCACTTTCGCGTTCAAGGTAAATTATGCGTGCCGCCGCATTGTACTTTGCCTCGGGCAATGTTTGCCGCACAAAATCGTAGATTTCGCCGTCGGCTCTCGTAGCCATGATGCTTTTGGCGCTGTTGGCGGCAAGGCGCTCCATTATCGTCAGCGTCTGCTCCTTCGTTTTTCCGGCGGCGTAGACAACTTCGGGGAACCCTTGGCGCATCTCCCGCGCATAATCAACGGCGGCAAAACCCAAATCCTCAAACGAATCCCGTCGGGCGCGTTCTTGCAAGCGGGCGGCAACGCCGTCGGCGTTTACCGCTCCCTGTTTGTATTCTTCCAAAAGTTTTTTTATAAAGTCGTCGGTCATCAGACTTTTTCTTCTTTCTTCTTCACCGCCGTGCGAATGGAAAGCTCACGGAGCTGTTTGTCATCGACGGGCGAAGGAGCATGGCTCATAACATCGGCGGCGCTTTGGGTCTTGGGGAAGGCAATTACGTCGCGGATGGATTTGCGCTTGGCCATGAGCATAATGAGACGATCCAAGCCGAAAGCGATTCCGCCGTGGGGAGGCGTGCCGTATTCAAAGGCATCCAGCATAAAGCCGAATTTTTCCCGTGCCTCTTCTTCGGTGAGGCCGATGGCGGCAAACACCTTCGCTTGCAGGTCGCGACGGTAAATGCGCAAACTGCCGCCGCCGACTTCGACGCCGTTTAACACCATATCGTAAGCGACGGCTTTCACCGACGCCAAATCGCCGGACAATTTTTCAATGTCTTCTTCGCGGGGGGCGGTGAAGGGATGGTGCATCGCCTTAAAGCGCTTGTCCTCTTCGCTGTATTCAAACATGGGGAAATCGACGACCCACAGGAAGTTAAGTTTATCGTCGTCGATAAGTCCGCGCCGCGATGCCATCTCAAGACGCAAAGCGCCCAAGGCTTCGGACACGACCTTGTGCTTGTCGGCAACGACCAAGAGCAAATCGCCGGTTTTGGCGCCGACGGCGTCTTTGATTTTGGTGAAAGTTTCGTCGGTGTAAAATTTCTTGAATGGAGATTTTACGCCTTCGCTTTGGGTGTATTGAATCCATGCCAAGCCCTTGGCGCCGTGATCCTGGGCAAATTTCACCAACCCGTCGAGTTCGCGGCGGGGAATGTCGGCGTAGCCTTCGACGTTTATTACTTTCACTTCGCCGCCGTTTTCCAAGACGGAATTAAACACCTTAAAGTCCGATCCGCCAACGAAGGGCGATATGTCCTTTATCTCCATGCCAAAGCGCGTATCGGGCTTATCCGAGCCGAACCGTTCCATAGCCTCGTCGTAAGGCATACGCAAAAAGGGCGTGGGGATTTTCCGTCCCAAAGTCTTGGCGAAAACTTCGGCAATCATGTTTTCCATAAGCGTCAAAATTTCGTCCTGGCTCATGAAGGACATTTCGATGTCAAGCTGCGTAAATTCCGGTTGACGGTCGGCGCGTAAATCTTCGTCGCGGAAACACCGCACGATCTGGAAATATTTTTCCATGCCCGCCACCATCAAAATCTGCTTGAATATTTGCGGGGATTGCGGCAAAGCATAAAAATTGCCGGGATTTAAGCGCGACGGCACCAAAAAGTCCCGTGCTCCTTCCGGTGTGCTTTTCATGAGCATGGGTGTTTCGATTTCCAAAAAGCCGTGGGCATCAAAATAATCGCGCATGACTTTGGCGACTTTATGCCGCAAAATTAAATTGGCCTGCATCTCCGGGCGCCGAAGATCGAGGTAGCGATAGCGCAAACGTAGCATTTCGTCCGTGTCGATGCCGTCTTGAATGTAAAAAGGCGGCGTCTTGGCCTTGTTTAATATGCGCAGTTGCGTGACGACGACTTCGATTTCGCCCGTGGGCAAATTGGCGTTTATTGTGTCGGCACTACGATCGCGCACCTTGCCGACAACCGCCGTAACGAACTCCGAACGGAGGGACTCGGCTTTGCGGAATGCCGGCTCGCCCATGGCCGCCGCATCGAACACGACCTGCACGATGCCGGAGCGGTCACGCATATCGACGAAAATAAGCCCGCCATGGTCGCGGCGACGGCTCACCCAACCCGTCAGGGTAACTTCCGTGCCGGTATCGTTTTTCGTAAGCTCGCCGCAATGATGAGTCCGCGTCAATCCCTGCAACGTATCTAACGTATCCATTGTAACTATCTTCCTCTTTCTTAAATGAATTATGCAGTATTTCCCTAAAAACAGCGCAAAAAACGTTTTTCGCAAGACACCTCATGTCAATCTTCGGCGTGAGGCGCAAAAAACAGAACACGTCTGCCGTCCTTTTGCAATTCGCCGGTGATTATATCACTCTTTGCGCGGTTTATGCAACCTTGCCAAAAAAGTTTTGCTTGACAAGGCAAAGTTGTTTGCGGTATAATCACACCTGTTCGGCGACATAGCCAAGCGGTAAGGTCGAGGTCTGCAAAACCTTTATCCCCGGTTCGACTCCGGGTGTCGCCTCCAAATGAAAATACCATCCCCAAGCTTTCGGCTTGGGGATTTTTTGTTGGCTCATAAGTCAGCCGGTGGTCAGCAACGGCAAAGTTTTATCACGGCGGAAAGCAACAGGTTGTTGCCGTCGCCGCCCGTTTTCAGGCGGTAGTCGGCTTCGGCAAGTTCGCATAGCGCGTCGGCAAGTCGATCGGCGTCAAATGCTTCGACCGCTTTTAGTTGTTTGCCGACTATGTACGGGTTCATATTGAGGGCTTTGGCTATATCGGCGGCCGAGGCGCGTTTTTTTTGCAATTCCTTTATTTGCAATAAACGGCGCACCTGATTGACGACAACGGCCAAGACCAACGGCATGAATACACCGTTGGTCATTTGTTGCAGCAAAAGTTTCAGGGCGGTGGGCAAATCGCGGCGCACGATGGCATCGGCGACGGCAAAATTTGATATTTCCGGCACGCCGGCGAAAGACTCGGACAGTTCCTGTTTGGTTATTCGTCGGTTTTCGGCAAACAGCGCCAATTTGTCAAATTCATTATCCAAGAACGACAACGACACGGGATTCATGAAGCTGACCGCTTCCGCAAAAAAGGCGTGGGCATCGGGAGTCAATTCGCGATGAATTTCCTGCAATTTGCTTTGCAAGAAACCGTTGATGTTCCAGGGCGACACGCGATCGGCATCAAGCACGGCGCCGTACTTGGCGATGGCTTTTACGATGCTTTTGCGCTTGTCGGTTTTGCCCGCGAACTTGAATATTATGTGATTGCCGGGCGGGATGTGCGGCAAAAATTTTATGAGGCGTTCCAATCGTTTATCGCCGGTGTCTTGCGGCGTGTCCTTGGCCGCATCGTCGGCGGCGGATTTTTTTGTCCGCAAAAAGAGCGGATTGTTTACAAGCACGATTGTTTTGGTCGCGAAGAAAGATATGCTTGAGACGGCGGCGATAATATCGTCCGGCGATACGTTGCCGTCCAAATTTTCCGTCGCCGCATCCGCCGTTTGCGTCAACAAACTTAACAGGCGTTCTTTGGCCTTCTTGATGAAATATTCTTCTTCGCCGGCCAAAAGATATACCGGTTTTGGTTCGCCGCGGTTAAGACTTGCCATAAATTCGCCGAAGTTCACGATAAGTTGCTCCTTTTTTTGATGTTGCGCGTCGATTTATTATAACAAATTTTGCCGACAGGCAGGAAAAATTTTTTGTGTCGGCGAATTACCGAAAGCAATAGAGATTATTCCCAA
>CAJORE010000173.1 GCA_905236595.1 uncultured Selenomonadaceae bacterium
GCCTGCGCCAAGAAACGGAAGCCGTCGGCATCGACCACGTTGCCCGCGCCGACTTTTACATTGTCGCCGAAATGCTCGTGAATATACTTAAGCGTGCGGCTTTGCCATTCGGAAAATCCCTCCGAGGAATCAATGCACAATACGTCCGCTCCGGCCGCCACCAATGCCGGTACGCGTTCGGCGTAGTCGCGGGTGTTTATCCCCGCCCCCACCAAGTAGCGCTTTTGTTCGTCGATAAGCTCCAATTCGTTTTCCTTGTTGTCCGTGTAGTCCTTGCGGAATACCATGTACCGCAAGCGGCGGTTCTTATCGACCAACGGCAACATATTGAGCTTATGTTCCCAAATGAGATCGTTGGCCTTGGACAGAGTTGTTGTCTCGGCGTCGGCGTAGATGAGCTTGTCAAAGGGCGTCATGAAATCGCGGACTTTTTCCTCGCCGGTCATGCGGCTTATGCGGTAATCGCGGCTGGTGACGATGCCGAGAAGTTCGCCGGTGGCGGTGCCGTCCTCCGTTACGGCCATGGTGGAATGTCCCGTTTTTTGCAGGAGCGACAGAACTTCTTTTAAGGTGGTGTCGGGGGTAAGATTGGAATCGCTGCCGACAAAACCCGATTTATAATTTTTGACCTTCTTCACCATGGCGGCTTCTTCTTCGATGGATTGGGAACCGTAGATAAAAGAAATGCCGCCTTCTTTGGCTAAGGCGATCGCCATGGCATCGCCCGATACCGATTGCATTATGGCGCTGGTCATGGGTATATTGAGGGTTATTTTCGGCGCTTCGCCGCGGCGAAATTTCACAAGGGGCGTTGCCAATGAAACGTTGGCGGGGATGCAGTTGCTGTCCGAGTAACCCGGCACCAGGAGATATTCACCGAAAGTATGGGAAGGGGAGTCATAATAATACGCCATATTCGCGCCTCTTTCTTGCAAAAATAGCCGCCAATGAAGAGCGGCGGCATAAATTTATCGTTGGGTTTCCCCGACGCGGGACGGGAAAACCGATTCCCGAATTTTAATGAAGCCATTATAGCACCTGCCGCTATGCTTGGCAAGGTATTTTTGGAAGGAACGACGGTCAGCCGTTGGCGGTTGCGGCGTTGATAGCCGAACGGCAAAATTCCGCGTCGCCTTTGCCGAAAGCAGGAATTTTGGGCAAAAGAGCGAACTATAAATTGTTATAGCGAAACAACGCATCGCCGAAACAAAAACGCGACGGCTGTAAACGTCGCGATACATTAAAGCGCTTTGGCGTTTCGCGGTGAAATCATAAGGAAAAGGAAGGACATTTTGGACACCGTTGACATAATATGGCGCGTGTTGCTGGTTTTGTTTTTAATTTTCATGAACGGCTTTTTTGTGGCGGCGGAATTTGCCTGTGTCAAAATTCGTCCCTCGCGTCTTGAAACCCTCATCAACGAAGGCAACAAGCAAGCGCCTCTCGCCAAACGATTGACCGATCATTTGGACGCCTCGCTGTCGGTGACGCAACTTGGCATAACGCTGGCATCATTGGGCTTGGGCTGGGTCGGCGAACCGTTCGTGGCGCGGCTTATTTTGCCCGTGACGACGGCGCTTGGGCTGTCCGACGGTGCGGGACATACCGTAAGCTTGGCCGCCGGGTTTGCCGTCATTACGTCGGGGCATATTATTTTGGGCGAACTTACGCCGAAATCCATGGCGATACAGAACGTTGAAAAGATTATGCTCAACGTGGCGTTGCCCATGCTCGTTTTTGAGAAGCTTATGCATCCTTTCGTGTGGCTCTTAAATCACATGGCCAACGCCGTCATGCGTTTTTTGGGCTACGATCCGCAAGGCGACGGGGAGGACGCGCACACGGAGGAGGAACTTCGCTTGCTCGTCGAAGAAAGCCACAAAAAAGGGCTTATCGACGATACGGAAGTCGATTTTGTGGACAATGTTTTCGATTTCACCCAGCGAACGGTACGCGAGATTATGGTGCCGCGCACGGATATGATTTGCCTTTACGTCAACGACAGCAACGAAGAAAACATTCGCGTTATCTTCGAGGAGCAAATGACCCGTTACCCGATATGCGTCGAAGATAAGGACCATATTATCGGCTTTTTGCACGTCAAGGATTTTATGCCCCTTTTGTACCATGGACGCAAGATAAACTTAAAACGATTGGCGCGCAAAGCATTGGTTGTGCCGGAGAGCATGGATGTGTCGCGGCTCTTGAAGACCATGCAACAGGAAAAGAGCCAGTTGGCCATCGTCGTTGATGAATACGGCGGCACGGCGGGTATGGTGACCATTGAGGACATTGTCGAAGAAATCGTCGGCGATATTCAAGACGAATTTGACGATGAGCGGTTGTCCTTTGAGGAATTGGGCGACAACGTCTACAGCGTGGATGCCAAACTGCTCTTGGACGAATTGGCGGATTTGACGGATATTGACATTGATGACGAAGGAGTGGACACCGTGGGCGGCTGGCTCAACGATCGGTTGGGCGGCGATCCTCGGCCGGGGCAAATGGCGGCTTACGCCGGCAATACTTTCTTCGTGGACGAAACGGACGGCCCGCGAATTTTGCGGGTATTGATAAAAAAGGTGTAAAACCGGTTGTTTATTGGAACTCTCATACAAATATAGCCGTTACAATGTCGAACGGCAAACAAAGGAGCGTATTTACCATGTCCAACAATTTTAATGAAGCAAAAATGTCGGCTGTTATCAAGGAATTCACCGTCAATGCGGA
>CAJORE010000174.1 GCA_905236595.1 uncultured Selenomonadaceae bacterium
GAGGAATGACGCAGTACGCGTGCCCTTCAGGGTATGCCGGAAAAAGACCCGGCAAGGGTGCGGACGAATTATGCAGTATTTCCTTAGCTTGCGCCCGATGGCGGCAACAAAATTTACGAATTGAAATGCGTAATTCGTCCAAAAAACCATTGAACGCCGTCGCCCTTTATGCTATATTTACGAAAAATCACCCACGGATGTTTTTGTTTTGTGGCAAAAGCGCGGGGAGGCTCACAAAATAAATTTTCGCAAATTCCCCAAAGTATATCTTATCGAGGAGATGTGTTTATGCACAAGACGTTGGCGAATATCAGACAGCGCGCCGAAAAGGGCGCAATGCTGGTTACGGCGGCTTTAGGCGTTACGGCATTGATGTTCGGCACGGCGATAGCTGTGGACTTGGGCAGTTTTTATGCACGCAGTTCCGAATTGCAAAACGCTGCCGATTCGGCGGCATTGGCCGGTGCCTCAGTTTATCTTGAAGGCGGCGATACAAAAATTATCCCGCTGTCGCGAGCCACTTTCGGCAGCGGCGATTCCAGCCTGTCCTTTTCCATCGACGGCACCAATTACGATTTCAAATCCTACGGCACGACGAGCAAGGCCGACGCCAAGGCGGCAAATTACGTCGACTCCAACGATTCGGCCGTGACTTTCTCCGACAACGCGACGACTACGGCGTGGACGGCCGCCGTGACGGCCACCATGGCCAACGGCAAAACAGCCTCTTATTCCAACGCTTATTGTTATCGGGTGGTTTTGCACCAAGACCTGCCCATGCACTTTGCCAAATTCTTCGGCATTGATACCTATCCCATTAACGTAACGGCGCTTGCTCTCGTCATGCCCGGCGAAACCACCGATCCGTCCAAGAACATCGACGAATTCATCAAAGTGGTCAACGCCAACATTTTTAAGACGATACCGAACTTATACTGGGAAACGATTCACGACGGCAGCCAACAATATTACATCAACAACGCCGGCCAAAAAACCTATTACAAAGGCTACGGCGATCGCAACGGCAGTTATTTCACCACCAGCTATCAGTCTTACGTCGTTGACATCACCAAAAGCAAAACCCTCGCCGGAAATTATTTGGCGTACAAGAACAGCGACAAAAATAAGTTCTGCGCCACCGGCATAACCGGCCATCGCTCAACCAACCTGTACCAACTCGAATACACGCTAAACAGCGATTTAATCCGCAAAAAAGCAACCGGCGGCGTCGAAATAACCGGCTTGTTCCTTGACCGCCCGAATGTCGGCTCCAACAGCACCATTCGCGGCACGGTCTTAAACATCACCGGCGAAAGCTTGAGCGACTACAACGACGTTCCCTTGTTCATGCGCTTTGAAAGCGAACCGATCCGCGTCGGCTCCAGCCTTACTTACGTTCAACCGATTACGATAAACGTTGACGCTTACCAAGAAAAGCCATTGGTGATTGCTTACGACGGGCCGGATCCGAACCGCACCGCCAGCGATGCCCCGAAGGTCGATACCAAAACCGGGGCTTACGGCGGCAATACATCCACCGCCACCACGCAGTCGGCGCCTTATACCATAAATTTGAACAATGCGGATTTTAACGGCGTCATTTATGCTCCCTACAGCAAAGTTACCATTACCGGCACGGGCAAAATAACCGGCTTCATCATGGCCGCCGAAATCGACGACCAAACGACCAACAGCAGCAGCCGCACGACGCTGAAAAGCCACTCCGTCGAATTGCCGACCTGGGGTGCAACGCCGCGTGATTCAAGCAACAACCGCTTCGATTACACGGTGAAAAACATATCCAATACTTACACCGTTGTTTATGACGACTTCCACAATTACACCATGCCGACGACAACTACAACCTGATGCAACAAGCGGGGCTCTCTGAGAAACTCTTTCTCCGCGCCTTCGGCGCGGAGAAAGACGATGGACAAGCAATTTTCAGCGATGTCCGCGCGGCGTTGCCGCCGAAATCAATTCAAAAAATCGGGGCTTGTTTAACAAACAAGCCCTATTATTATGGAAAACCTCAAGCCCTTGCCCGAACCTTCGCCACAAAGAACGACACGATTTAATGACACGATGAAGAAAAATATTTTCGGCCTTTCGCCGACCGAACTTGCCGACACATTCTCGCCGCTTAACCTGCCGCCTTTTCGTGCCAAGCAGGTTGCCAAGTGGCTGTACCAAAAAGGCGCAACGGATTTTGCCGCAATGACCGATTTGAGCAAAGAGTTGCGAAGCGTCCTTGCGGACAATTTTGTCATCAACGCCGCCGAAGTTGTGCGAGAGCTACATTCCGCCGACGGTGCCACGAGCAAATTTCTCTTGCGCTTATCCGCCGATGCCGCCGTCGAAACGGTGCTTATGCGGCACGATTACGGCAACAGCCTTTGCGTATCGACCCAAGTCGGTTGCGCCATGGGGTGCCGCTTTTGCGCGTCGGCGCTGAACGGTTTCGCCCGCAATCTGACAGCCGCCGAAATTTTGGCGCAAGTGATTTTCGCGCACCGGCTATTGCAAGCGGCCAAACAAAAGCTTGACACAATCGTCGTCATGGGCATGGGCGAACCGCTTATGAATTATGACAACGTGCTGAAATTCATGCGGACACTTCACGAAGCGTATGCGCTAAACTTTTCGTACCGGGGGATAACTTTGTCCACCAGCGGCATCGTACCGAACATTTATCGTTTGGCCAAGGAAAATATCCCCGTAAATTTGGCAATATCGTTGCACGCGCCGACCGACGAGTTGCGCTCCGAAATCATGCCCGTCAACCGCAAATTCCCCGTTGCCGAAGTCGTGGCGGCCGGAAAATATTACGGTGACACCACCAAACGACGCGTGACCTACGAATACATTTTGCTTGGCGGCATAAACGACAGCGAACGGGACGCGGACAAGTTGGCAAAATTGCTGAAGGGCCAGCTTGCCGGCGTAAATCTGATTCCGTTCAACGGCGTAAACGAGCGGGAATTTGTCGCCCCCGCCGCCGCAAAATGCGAGGCTTTCCTAAAGACGCTGACGGATAAACACGGCATTGCGGCCACCGTTCGCCGCGAGATGGGTGCCGACGTCAACGCCGCTTGCGGACAGTTGCGGCGGCAACAAATTATACCTTGATAAACCCACGCGGCTTTGTTATTATAGTAAACGTGTTAAACTTTGTGTTTTGATTTCCCCGTATTCCGGCGGGATAATCAAGGCCCACCGACATTTATTGTCGCGTTCGCCACACGGTACACAGTAAATTGCCCCACCCGTAAAAAAACGGGAACGATGCGGGAGGTTTGATATTTTGTTTTTAACCCAAAAAAAATATCGGCATTTGGGATTGGCGGTTGCACTTTGGTTCGCTACATTCGGCACGGGGATGCCTCACGCCGAAATGGCGGCACCGCAAGAAAACACCGCCGACAACGAAAATGTGAGCGCCAAAACCGCGCTTGACAACGATGCCAACGTCGCTGTTGTCAAAAATGCCGAATCCGCCGACGAAACTGCGGCGCCCAAGAAAAATACGGCTTGGTGGGCGCGGGACGACGAAGAAGATGCCGCCGCCAAGCAAACAACCGACAACGCAAACGCAACCGCCCCCGGCGATGAAACGGTGACCCGCCCCGCCAAGATAAAAGGGCCGTGGTGGACGCGCACCGACGAAGATGTCGAGACGGTCAACAAGTCGGACGGGCAACCGGTTGCAGAGACGCCGCCCGACGATAAGGGCGCCGAAACCGCCAAGGAAACCGAAGCGGAACCGCCCAAGCCGATTGATTTGGAAAACGCCAAGGATATTGCCAAGCCCGACCCCCAACGCGCCGAGACTTGGGGGGACAATCGTCCGCAAGATACGGAAGTGGCCGATTCGATGGAGCGGCTGAACGGCAAAACCATTGTGGACGTTGTTTTCGACGGCGCGACCAAAACAACTTACGCCACGGCGCGCACGGCCATTTCCGTACGACCGGGCAGCGAATTTTCGGCGGAAAAGATAAGCGCCGACCGTGATGCCATTTTCGACACGGGCTATTTTTACGATCTGTACCCCAGCTTTGAAGAAGTGCCGGAAGGCGTCATTGTCACCTACAACGTACTCGAAAATCCGATACTCACCGATATAACGGTGACGGGCAACAACGTCGAATCAAACGAAACCATTGACAAGTTGCTCACATTGCAAAAAGGCGAAATATTAAACAGCAACGTCCTGCATGACAACATGACGGCCATCACCGACCAATATCGAAAAGACGGCTACATATTGGCCAAGATTACCGATATGAACATCGACAAGGACGGCAAGCTGACCCTTAAAATAAACGAGGGTCTGCTTGAAGGCTACAAGGTAAAGGGCAACAAGAAAACCAAGGACTATGTCATATTGCGGGAAATGCGCCAAAAGACCGGCGAGCCTTTTAACGCGAAACTGGCGCGCCGCAGTATGCAACGCGTTTACAACTTGGGCTTTTTCGAGGACGTCAACATCAAGATGAATCCCGGCGTCGAACCGAACGCCGTGGTAATGGAACTTGATGTCAAAGAAAAACGCACCGGGACCTTCGGCATCGGCGCCGGCTACAGCAGTACCGACGGAATCATCGGTATGGTAAGCGTCAGCGACACAAACTTGGGCGGCCGCGGCGATGCTGTCCGCGTCACCTACGAAATGAGCGGCGATGATGAAGATGCCCACGGGTTCACCTTCAGTTTCCGCCGCCCGTGGCTTGATTCCAAGGAAACCGCCGCCACGCTCCGCCTGTACAATCGCACTTACGAATACGACGATTATGACAGCAAAGGCCATTTGAAAGAGGAGTATATGCGGAAATATTCCGGCGGCGAAATTACCCTCTCGCGTCCGGCCAGCGAATATTCCACGAATTTCCTGACGTTCCGCCGTCGCGAGGACAGCTACGTCAAACACGTCAGCAACGGTAACGCCGGGGATCGAAGTAGCGATTGGGCATGGCGCAACAAAAATTTCGGCATAACCCACAGCGTTGTCTTGGAACACGTCACCGATACCCGCGACAATGTCTACAATCCGACAACGGGCGGCCGCGTGAGTTTGTCCGGCGAATTTGCCGGCATCGGCGGTGATTTTTCATTCCAAAAATACACCATCGAGGACAACCGCTACATTAAAGTCGGTCGGTCGCAAGTAGTGGCGCTTCGCGGCCAATACGGCATCGGGACGGGAAACATCTCCGAATTCAACCAGTACCGCATCGGCGGACAAAGCTCCCTGCGCGGCTATCGCGACGATCAGTTCCGCGGCGATCGCATGGTTTTGGCAACCATCGAATATCGTTTCCCCATTGTCACCAAAGTACAGGGAGCAATATTTACCGATTGGGGCGGCGCTTGGGACAAAGGCATTGTCCCCGAGGACAGCAAAGCGAGCATCGGCGCCGGTTTGGCGCTCAATACGCCCATAGGTCCTTTGCGTCTCGATTACGGTTACGGTTCGCAAGGCGGGCGTGTACACTTCACGGTCGGCGGCACCTTCTGACGAATGGCCGTCCCCGACGCAGATTATGATTTTGAAGCTATCATTGGCACTAATATTTGCCGCAACCCTATCCTGCCATGCCGTCGTCGCCGCCGCCGAGCCGACCGTCGACACGGTCGCCGTCACGGTGGTGACGGCAGCCGGCAAATTGCCGCCGCCCGTCGCTAAACGCATGGAACAAAGCGTTGCCGTTGTGGCCGAGCAAATTTTATTGGGCAATCTCACCGCACAGGTGGCGTTGCAAAAAACGCAAAAAGAGCAAATTATCCGCGAAGTGTTCGACAAAATTCTGACCGGCTACAGCGTCCAAAGCGTCACGATTTATCCGGGCAGCGATACGGCGGTAATCGTGCGGCTTATCCCCTGGAGCGTTACCATAAAATCCGTGACGGTAAACATTTCCGTCGAAGGGGTGACTCCCGAAACGGAAAAGATTGTGCGACGCGATTTGGCGGGCGCGGAGAAATTATTCGCCGACATCTACATCGGTATGCCGCTTTTGGCCACGGATTGGACCCACGGCATACTAAAGCGCGAACTCGGTAAATTCATGGCCGAACACCTGCCCGAATTCCGGGCGGATTTTGATTTGACGCCGACCCATGAAGCAATCGTAAACATGACGGTCTATCCCAAGATGCCGGTCGTCAGGAATGTCAACCTGTTCATGCGCTCCGACACCGTCCCCACCTTTGCACTCTTAGGTTATCGGAGCATATTGGAGCGCAAAACGAATACGCTGGTGGGGGTGCCGGTGGCCTTCGTCAAGCGTCACCGACAAGAATTGAGCGACGATATTGCTTCGTTTTTGGACGGGCAGGCCGATTTTCGACGCTTGGGCATGAAAACCGCCTTGACCATGGACGTCGGCGAAGAATTGTCCGTAACGTGCCGCTCCGACAGCGAACGGTTCCGGCTAAGACTTGAAGGCTGGCTTGACGTCGGCAAAAGTGACGACGAAAATGCCCTGAAATTTCGCCTACACGCCGGAACAAAAGTTTCGCCGACGGATGAGTTCTTCATCTTGGCCGATTTTGCGCCGGAGGACGTGAAGTTTTCGTGGAACGTCGGCTACGGTCGCGATTTAAGCTCCAAAACCAACGTCGCCTTTCGCTACGATCCGCGAGCGCATCAGCCCATATTCGACGTAACGCAATATGTGTTGCCGAAACTGCGGCTGCGCTACGAACGCAATCGCGTGACGCGCCTTGACGAATGGGGCGTAAGATACGGCTTGCACGATTTTATGAGCCTTGAATACATCATCAACCATCGGGAAAAATGGGTTCGGCTTATCGGAAATTTTTAGCGGAATCGTTTGCGCGGCTTGAAAACGGCAACGAATTTTGTTATACTACGGGGCGTTTGTATTTATCATGAATACGGCGAATTTTTGGATTCACCGGGCTTTCATTACGCGAAAGTAAGGAGTAAGCAATTATGGTCGAAGTAAAAAAACAACATGTGAAAATTGTCAGCATCGTCATAGCTTTGGTTTTCGTCGGCAGCGTCGTGGCGCTTGCGCTTACGCAATCCGGTTCCGGCATAGCTTCGGCGGCTGCTTCGTCAAACGTTGGCGTTATTGATTACAATGCCGTAATGGCACAGCACCCGAAAATGGAAGAAGCCCGCAAAGCCTTCCAAGAAGAGCAAGCCAACGCTCAGAAAGATTTTGAGGAAAAATCCGCCAACATGAGCGACCAAGAAAAGCAGGATTATTATCGTCAGACCATTAACCGGCTCCAACAAAAAGACTCGGAGCTTTTGGATCCCATTAAACAATCCGTTGAAGAGCAAATCAAAGCCGTGGCCAACGCCAAAGGCTTGAACGTTGTCATCGCCAAAGACGCTGTCTTGTACGGCGGCACGGACATCACCCAAGACGTAGTGAAGAAATTGAGCAAGTAATATTTTTCAATGTTGTTGCCCCGCCCGCAGGGTGGGGCAACAAATGTAATAAGGCGGTGAGGGGTTGACCGACGGTAACGAAAAACAGGAGCAAACGGTTAATCCCGCGCCTTCCCGTACAAAACAAATCATTGCGGGGGCGGCGACGGGCATGGTGCTGTTTGCCGTCGCAGGCTGGTTTTGCGCGGCGCATTTTTTGACGGCGGACGAAAAGCCGCCCGGGGGAGCCATCGCCTACGAAGTCGGCTTTGTCAACAACGCCAAGGTTTTGGCGGCGCATCCGGCGTACGACAAATTGCAGGAGCTATACGGCCAACGCCGCGTCCTAAAAAGCGAACTTGCCGCCTTGACCCAAGAACCGCTCATAGTCAAGCCACCGGAAGCGGCGGAAGAACCCTTCGATGATTCCGTCTGGCAAAAAAACGCGCAGAACATTATCGGCCAACGGGCGGAGATTGAACGCAAGCGCAAAAAAGCCACGGAAGAATATCGCCAAGAAACCGACGCGGCCTTTCGCGAACGAAGGAGCGCCATTGACGGTGAATATCTAAACGCCATCTTAAACATTCGCTTAAAGCTCCAAAACGCCGATGTCATGCGTCTGCCCCCCGAACAAGTGGACGAACTCAACCGGGAAATGGACGAGTTGCAAAAAGAACGCGGCCAACGGCAAATTGCGCTCAACGAGGAACGCGAAGCCGAAATTGCCGCTTTCGCCGAAAAAGTCGTCACCGCCGAAATCGGCGATTGGCGGGAGAATTTGCAAAAATCCAAAGCCGCTTTGATAGCCGAAGCCGCCAAACGACAAAGCGCGGCGCAAGAGCGCAATGCGTCGGTAATGGAAGCGCAGATGCAAATTTCCCGGCGTCGTCAAGCGGCGCTGAAAAAGAAACGCGACCTTATCCTTTTGGAGGGACGCATTGCCCGTTTGCAAAAACGAATGGCCGCCGACGTCGAAGGACGAGCGGCGAAGTTAGCCATAATGCACGGGCTGACGTTGATTTTTGCCGCGCCTTCCGAAGATACGGCAAACGGCTTTACCTTTGTCGATAAAGAGACGGTCGAGTTTGCCTCTTCCCTCACCGTAGCAACAATACCTGCTTCGGCAATGGATTTGACCAAGGAACTTGTTGAAGAGATGGCCACCGTCGCTTTTACGGACGACGATGACCCCGCCGAAGACCAAGCCGATGACGCCGACGAAACCGACTACGCCGATGAAATTGACGAAGCCGAAGGCGACAGCAAATACGACGAAACCGGCGGATACGAACAAGAGAACGACACCGCAATCGCAAAGGAAACGACGGAACCTTAAAGCCAAGATTACGGCCTGTCTTGTAAAACCGTTGAAAGAAGTGTTACGATGCAATACAAGAAAATAACGTTGGCGACCTTAGCGGCAGCGTTGATGATGTTTACCGCCGGGTGCGGGCAAACGCAAATCGGTTATGTGGATGTTTCCAGAGTCTACGAAGAGGCGCCGCAGATGAAAGCGACCGCCGACGAGGCGCAACAGAAAATTACACAAGCGCAGCAAGAAGCCGAGCAGGAGCTTGCCGCCAAACCGGATTTAACCGACGAAGAAGCCGAAAAGGCTTACGACGATATAAACAAAAAACTCATGGGCTTGAACCAAATGTACATGACCCAGCTCAAACAAAAATTGGATGTTGCCTTGGGGCAGATTGCCCGCGAGAAAAAGTTGGACGCCATTTTTGAAAACAACGATATGCAAAAAACCGTATACATGGGCGGCATTGACGTGACCGATGAAACAATCGCCAAATTGCAATGAGGGGTAAGTCATGAACATTACGTTGGGGCAGATTGCCGAAATGCTTGGTACCACGGCTCAAAGTGACAATGCCGCCGTGGTGATAACGGGCTTGTCCGATATTGAGCACGCGGCGGCGGGTGATATAATTTTTGCGGCTTCGTCACACATCGAAGAAGCCAAAACGGCCAAAGCAAGCGCCGTGATATTGCCCAAGGATGCCGGAGAATTTCCGTTGCCCGCGCTTTATGTTGAAGATCCGCGGGCGGCTTTTGCCAAACTGTTGGAACATTTCACGCCGAAGCTTTCCATAGAACGAGTCGTCAGCGACAAAGCGCATATCGGCAAAGACGTGACCATCGGCAAAAACGTCGCCGTCATGCCTTTCGCCGTCATTGACGATCACGCAATAATCGGCGATAATGCCACGATTTATCCGCACGTTTACATCGGTCAATACGCCGAAATCGGCGAAAACTCCCTCGTATATTCAAGCGCCACGGTGCGCGAATATTGCAAGGTCGGCAAAAATTGCGTCGTTCACAGTTCGGCGGTAATCGGCTCCGACGGATTCGGGTTTACGACGAAGGACGGGGTGCATACCAAGGTTCCCCAAGTCGGCAACGTAATTATCGAGGACAATGCGGAAATCGGCGCTCACGTCGGCATTGACCGAGCCGCCATCGGTTCAACCGTCATCGGCAACGGCACAAAAATCGACAATTTGGTTCACATCGGGCATAATTGCAAAATCGGCGCCAACTGTCTTATCGTGGCGCAAACGGGCATATCCGGATCGACGATTGTCGGACACAATGTCACCTTCGGCGGGCAGGTCGGCACGGTTGGGCATATAACCATCGGCGCCAATTCGGTCTATGCGGCGCGTTCCGGCATTACCAACAATATGCCGGAAAATATGTTCTGCGCCGGTTTCCCCGTACAAGGTCATGCCGAGTGGCTAAGAATGCAGGTGGCCATGAAGAAATTGCCGGAACTCGTGAAAAAAGTGCGGCAGTTGGAAAAACAGTTGGCGGCGCTCAACAAGCGCCACGAACATTGATATAAACAGCGCATAAACAATACAAAAAAAGGGCGTCCCTCAGACAAATGTTTGAGAGACGCCCTTTCTTTGTATTGTTTATGATGCGCCGTCAGTATATCGGCTCGCTGTGCAAAACATATAACCCGTTAGCTTCCAGTTCGCTTCGCACCCAATCAAAATGATCGTTTATCTCGTCGTAAAACTGCCGTCTAAAGTTCATATCATCAAAAATCGTTGCCGTGCTGTAAGTCACCGATCGGTCGATGTCATCAAAGTCTTCGATTTCAAAATAATTGGCGTGGATGCGCCGCAACCACTCGTTGTACCGTTCGTCAATGTCGTCGCTTTGGATGCCCTTAAAGCAAATCATAAGCAACTGCTTTTGCCGATCGGAAAGACCGGTCACCGGTTCGCAACTTACCGCCTGTATAATGCGGAAAACCGCTTCGGCCGCCTCCAAGAATTCGTCCCAGTTTTTGCGCCCGCCTAAAAACCGTTCGCCGCTTTTCCACCACAAATACGGCATATCCGGACAATGCATCGCCGCCAAATGACCAATGGGGCCGCCAACTTTGTCAAAACTCGAAACCACGCCCAAAAGTTTGCTCAACCCCGACGTCTCCGACACCTTATCCAAAACCTGCCCAATCATCGAACCTTGGGCGGCGAACATCAAATTTTGCACCAGGTTTATCATGTTGTTGACGCCGGAAAATTCTTGGTGCGCCCAAGTATCCGCAAAAACGTGAAGCCCTATGCCCAAGCGGAACGAAAAATTACTGTTGTCAAGAGTTGTCCCCAAAAGCCGCCGCGCCAATTTTTGCGACAACACGCTGTTTTTTTTGCAAACCAGTTTTTCGCGCTCCGTTTCACCGACCAGCCCGGGCAAAAAATGAAAAGGAATCCATATTTCGCCGCTCCCCTTGCCGGTGATATTGCCCCACATATTTTGGCAGGAGTAGCGGACGTGTACGCCTTTGGCTATGTTGGCCTCTTCTTCGGCATCGGAAAAGGGATTGGAATCAAAATTGTCATCGACAAGCTGTGAGCTGTGGGCAATCATTTTGGCATTGGCACTGCAAAATTTGCCCCAACGGGACAAAACGTAAATCGTCCCAAAATGAAAATCTATATCCATTACCCATGACCTTCTTAAACTGTTCGCAAAACCGACTATGCAGCGCCGTTTGCCGCATCTTGAATTCGACAAACGGCGCTAAAAAACATTTGCGAATGTCTCCTACTGCGTTTTGCCGGCATTCATGTCCGGCGTCGGCACATCACCCGCATCAACCGGCAAAGTCGGCGGCGGTGCCGGAGGCGACGTCCTGTTCTCGGCGGGTACCGTCGGCGCAGGCGTCGGCGCAGGCGTTGGCGAATCGTATTCCGTTGGCGGAGCTGCTTGCCGCGTATCGGCCTCACCACCGTAATAATCGGCAAAGCGGTCGTCGCCCGTTTTGCTTGCGCTTTGCTCCGCACCGTCAATGTCGTTGTTCCTTGTCGTCGTCGCGCCCGTTTCTTTATTCGGCTTCACCTTATGCTTATCGACTTTCCACGCCGACCGACCGTCGGTGACGGCTTTGCCGATTGACGTATCGCCGACGGGAATATCGGTGGCGCCGGCGGGAATAGATTCTTCATATTCGCGGGCTTCGCGTTCCAAATTGTTCATCATCGTCCGCGAAAGTGTCACGCCAAGCGTATCGGCCAACGCGATACGCAACTTATTGACATCGGGTATCCAATAGCTGACGCCTTCGATGTAAAGCGGGCGCCCCGGCACCATTTCCGTCTCAAAGCCGTTCTTTTGCGCGTTCCTCAGCGTACCCACGAGTTCCAAAATCTGCCGCACGGACAAATCGGTACGCACGGCATCCGCCACTTCCGCAATTAAGCTCGGCAACTTGGTGATGATGGTCGGCGACGTAACTTTATCCGCCACGGCGCGCACAAATTTTTGCTGTCGCTTTATGCGGCCGATGTCGCCTTCCTCGTCACGGTAGCGAACATAAGTGACGGCGGTTTTGCCGTCCATGTGCTGCATACCCGGGCGCAAATCAATAAGCAACCCGCCGTCGTCGTCCCACGGATCTTCGTAATACATCCGCTTTTCAACTTCAATGTCAATGCCGCCAATGGCATCAATTACTTTTTTGAAGGCTTGCGTATTGACTATGACAAAATGGTCAACGTGCACACCCAAAAAAGACTCCACCGTGCGTTCGGTCAGCCGTTCGCCGCCGTAAGCGTAAGCGGCGTTGATTTTATCATAGCCGATGCCGGAGATTTTCACGCGGGTATCGCGGGGAATTGAAAGCAGCGCCGCTTTGTCGAGCGTGGGATCGATGGTCGCGACCATAAGCGTATCGGAACGCCCTTTGTCGTCAGCGCGTTCGTCAACCCCCATAATCATTATCGTGGCTTTGTCATGCGCCGTCAGCAAAACAACCTCTTCCGATTGTTTCTTTTCTTTGGCCGCCGGTTTTTCCGTAAGCCCCGAAGACGCAAACATCGCGCCCGTAATAACGGCGGTTATAAAACAAAATATAAAAAGAATCCACGGCCAAATACGCCGCCGCTTTTTGGAGCGGTTTGTGTCGGGTAAATTTTCCAAATCAAATCCTCATTTCGGCAACGGCAATAAGCCGCCTTACTTGCGACGCGACACTTTGCCGCGTCGCAACACCAACGTTCCGTTCATTATACAAATTATTCGGCTCCGACGCAAGAAAAATCCCTCCGGCAAACGTGCCAAAAAGGACGACGCAAAAACGCGCCGCCCTCAGCCAAGGACCGTTTACCCATCGCCGTTTGCCGCACCGAAAGCGCAGTCAACGGCTCATAGCCACGATTATGAAGCGTTCACCAAACAAAAACTAATCAAAAATAGGATCGCCGTTTGCATCCGTAACGGCAATAGCGTCATCTTGGTTGCCGAACTTATGATTTTCAAGCAA
>CAJORE010000175.1 GCA_905236595.1 uncultured Selenomonadaceae bacterium
AAGCCACAATCGACGAACTGAAGGCGCGGGATTTGACCTTGGGGCTTATCGAAGCTCCCAACCAACTGCAATTTTACAATCAAGACGGGTTCCGCGACATTGCCAAGGGTATCGGCTACGACAAAGTGGCGCGGCTCTACTCCATCCCCAAGGACGAACAACCGAAGCTAAAAACCGCCGTTGCGGTGGAGCGGTGGGCAAATACGGATCACGAGCGCAACATTCGCATCAACCTCTTGCGCATCTACGATAAACCTTCGCCCGACATGACCCTTTACGAAACCAATATGAAATATTTCCGCGACACGCGGGATATTTTACTCGCCCACGGCTACACATTGGGCAAAGCGGGTACCTTCGCCCGTTATTACCCGGAGCGGTATTTGCGCGCCGTCGTAATGGTCGGCGCGGCGGCGGCGGGAGTGTTGTACCTGTCCTTGGTCATTGTGCCGCTCAATCGCCGTTCGCGCCTGCAGTACATTTTTTTTGCCATCGGCGCCGTAATTGCCGCCGCGCCCCTTCTTTTGGGCAGCGACGGCAACAAAATCCGCCTCGTCGCCGCCTTTGCCGGAGCAAATTTATTCCCGGCGCTGTCCCTCATTTGGCTGTTGGATCGCTTGCGACACAAACCATGCGACGGACAAATAAGCTTCGGCAAAATCGTATTGAGCGGCCTTGTCGCCCTCGTCACCGTGAGCGTCGTTTCCTTTGCGGGCGCGGCGTATTTGTCGGGGGCGCTGTCGGACACGGAATATTTTTTGGAGTTTAACATCTACCGCGGCATCAAACTGACTTTCATCCTGCCGTTGATTCTCGTTGCCGTCGCCTTTTTGCAACGCTTTGACATCTTCGACGGCAAAATGGACGATACGCCGGGTGCGCTCAACCAGCTGAAAAAAATCCTCGATATGCCGGTGAAAATAAAAACCCTCTTGGGACTTGGCGTTGCCGCCCTCGCGCTCATTGTCTTTATCGCCAGAAGCGGCCATACGTCGGGTATGCCCGTCTCAAACTTGGAATTGCAGTTCCGCGCCTTCTTGGAACAGGCGTTTTATGCCCGGCCGCGCTCAAAAGAACTCCTAATCGGTCATCCGGCGTTTATGCTTGCCTTGTACGCTTTTTGGCGCAAGTGGCCGACAATGATTTTGTTTCTTCTCGTCGTCGTCGCCGCCGTCGGGCAAGGCTCCATGGTAGAAACCTTCGCGCATATGCGTACCCCCGTATATATGTCGCTTATGCGCGGCATCGGCGGCTTGGCCTTGGGCGCCGGCGTCGGTGCGCTGTTTATGACAGCGGCGGAATTGTGGCACACAGCAATGGAGAGATTTATCGCCCATGAAAAAGAAATATGATTACTTAATCGTCGGCAGCGGTCTGTTCGGCGCCGTTTTTGCCCGCGAAATGACGAACAACGGCAAAAAAGTTCTCGTTATCGAGCGCCGCGACCACATCGGCGGCAATATTTATACCGAGCGCCGATACGGTATCGACGTACACAAATACGGCGCCCATATTTTCCACACGAGCAACCGAAAAATTTGGGATTACGTTAATAATTTTACGCCCTTTCGTCCTTTTGTAAATTCCCCCGTGGCCAATTTTAACGGTGAACTCTTTGCCTTGCCCTTTAACATGAATACGTTCTACAAGCTGTGGGGAACGGCCACCCCCGAAGCGGCACAGGCTAAAATCGCCGAACAGAAAAAAGCTTACGCCGACATAACGCCGCAAAATTTGGAAGAGCAAGCCATAAAACTTGTGGGCGTCGATATTTACGAAAAGCTGATAAAAGGTTATACTGAAAAGCAATGGGGCAAGAAGTGCCGCGATTTGCCCGCGTTTATCATCAAGCGCTTGCCGGTGCGGTTCACCTTCGACAACAATTATTTCAACGACACCTATCAAGGCATACCCGAAGCCGGCTACACCGAACTTATCGCAAAATTGCTGACGGGAACCGAAGTGCGAACCGCCGCCGATTTTTTTGCCGATCGCAACGCTTACGAAAATTGCGCCGCCAAAATCGTGTTCACCGGACGCATCGACCGGTTTTTCGACGGACGGTTCGGCAAATTGCAGTACCGCAGTCTGCGTTTTGAGGAAGAAACGTTGCCCACGGAAAATTTCCAGGGCGTCGCGGTGATGAATTTTACCGCCGCCGACGTGCCGTACACGCGGATTATCGAGCATAAGCATTTTACGAAAGCCGTCGCCGCAAAGACGATTGTCAGCCGCGAATATCCGTTAAGCTGGCAGGAAGGC